>JASFLG010000286.1:0-6075 GCA_050118205.1 Pseudomonadales bacterium | reverse complement strand
CGGTGCTGCAGCCGTCGACGGTGGCCCACGTCGAGGGGTGAGTTGGTCGCGTCGTCGACCATGGCCGCTACGCTGCCATCGCAGCCCAGGCGGGGATCGGCTCGATGGGGAGATCGACGCGCGAAGACCTCCGCGGAGGGGTAGTTCCAGGTCAATGGCTTACACGAGCGTGCATGTCTGTCCGAAGGTGCACGCGTGCGTTCAATGGCGCTGAGTTCCGTTTCGAACCGAACTCCCGATTTGCGTTCGCTGCGGCACTGGTGAGCTAAGCTCAGGCAATGGACGCACCGCAGTTCTTCATTCAACTGGCCGGCATTCTGATTGCGGCACGTGTGGCCGGTGAGCTGGCAACCCGGCTCGGCGCACCGTCGGTGATCGGCGAGCTGGTGGCGGGCATCATCCTGGGACCGAGTGTGCTCGGCTGGGTGGCGCCCAACGAGATCATCCGCCTGCTTGCTGAGATCGGTATCATCCTCCTTCTGTTCGAGGTCGGTCTGGAAACCGACATCGGTCGCCTCGTGAGCTCCGGGGTGCGCTCGGTTGCGGTGGCGATCGCCGGTTTCATCGTTCCGTTCGTGCTCGGCTTTTCCGCGAGCCGCTACCTCTTCGGTCACGACCTGCTGCTTGCGCTCTTCGTGGGCGGCACATTGACCGCCACGAGCATCGGCGTGACCGTACGCATCCTGCGCGACGTCGGGCGCCAGAACAGCCGTGAGGGGCAGATCGTTCTGGGTGCAGCCGTTATTGACGATCTGCTCGGCGTGCTGCTCCTTGCCGTGCTTTACGACTTCTCCCGCACGGGCAACGTGAGCCTGGCGAGCCTGGGCGAGCTCGCGGTCTTCATCGGCACGTTCTTCGTGATCGCACCGGTAGCCGCGAAGCTGGTCTCTTACCTGATCGGCCACTATCAGCGCGCAGCGCAGATCCCGGGCCTGGTGGCGACCTCGATCGTCTCGCTCGTGCTCACCTTTGCGTGGCTTGCCAATGCCATCGGGGCGCCACAGCTCCTGGGCGGCTTCGCGGCGGGGCTTGCGCTGTCCAGACGCTTCTTTCTGCCGTTCGGGGTCGCGCTGGCGCGCGATCCGCACTTCGCCGACGAGGTGGAACGGGACATGAAGCCGATCGTTCAGCTCTTCACACCGATCTTCTTCGTCACCGTCGGGTTGTCGCTGGACCTGCGGGAGGTGGACTGGACGTCGGCGTTCATCTGGCTGTTCTCCCTGTCCGTCGGCTTCATTGCCATCGCCGGCAAGATTGCGGGCGGCTATGTGCTCTTCCGGGAGCACTGGCTGATGCGCAGTGCCGTCGGCATGGCGATGGTCCCGCGTGGAGAGGTGGGGCTGATCTTCGCCGAACTCGGTCGCTCATCCGGAATCTTCGACGGCAGCACGTATGCAGCCGTCGTGCTCGTCGTCGCGTACACCACGTTGTTCTCCCCTTTCTGGATCAAGCTGTTCTACCGTCTCTTCGGGCGCCGGCCCGAGCTGGCCGCGGCTGTGAACGCAGAGGCTCCGGAGTCGGATGCGGCGTCGCGTCGATCACCGTGATTGCGGCGTGGGCCGCCCGGTCACGATCAGCCCGGTGACGATGATCCCGAGCCCGATCCACGAGGTCGGATGAACGTGCTCGCCGAGTACCGCGCCGATGAGCAGCAGCGAAACAAACGGCGACAGAAAAATCAGCTGACCGATGCGCGCGGCTTCGCTGGCCAGCTTCAGCGCCTGTTGCCAGAGCAGAAAGGTCATGCCCATTTCGATGCATCCCACCCAGGTACCGTAGATCAGAGTATCGGCACTGACCGGCGGCAGCCCGGGGCCCAGAGCGCACAGACCGGCCAGGACCGGGAGCGCTGCGCAGAAGCTGGTCGCCATGAGCGCGGTCGGCTCCGTGGTCGAGCGTGCGTTGAGCAGCCAGTAGCCGGCCCAGGCGACCGTGGACGCCAGCGCCAGCACGACGCCGAACCAGTCGATCCGGGGGAGCGCGTCGAAGCGTCCCTGCGAGAGGAGCACGACTACCCCGGCGTAGCCGAGCAGAATACCGGCGAGCATCCGACCCGAGAGTCGCTGGCCCAGCATCGGCACGGCGAGCAGAGCCAGCATGATGGCCCAGGTGTAGTTGAGCGGCTGGGCGATCTGCGCGGGAAGACGGTCATAGGCCTCGAAGAGGATCACGTAGTAGATCACGGGGTTCAGAAGACCGAGCAGAAGGCCCTCGCGGAGTTCGAGATGACGCCGCGGCCAGCCTCGTCGGCCGGCGGCAACGCAGAACACCAGCGCCGAGACGCAGGCCCCGGCGAAAAGGAGCTGGACGGGTGCGAGGGTCCTCAGCCCGAGCTTGAAGCCCGTGGCCACGGTAGACCAGCAGAGGACCGCGGCGAGGCCATAGAGCAGCGCTTTCCCATCGTTCTGCACGGGGTGAGCGATCCGGACTAGAATCGAGCCACAGTAGCGGATTTGGCGGCGCGGGAACATGACACCCCTGACCGGGCTTTCGGAGGATTTGAGAGAGCGTATCCGGACGCGGCTCGAGCAGTTTCCCGTGCGCAGGGCGGACGTCGATGATGCCCACCACGCCGCCGTCGCCATCACCATCACCGACACGGGGTTCGGCGCCGATCTGCCCGGATTGCCGGTGCACGAGTCATGGAACGACGCACCGGCCCTCATCCTCACCCGTCGCGCGCAGCACCTCTCCAACCATCCCGGCCAGTGGGCCTTTCCGGGTGGCCGTCTCGATCCGGGTGAAACGCCGGTGGAGACGGCCCTGCGCGAGATGCATGAGGAGGTGAACATTGCCCTCGCACCGGGCGACGTGCTCGGTGCCCTGGACGATTTCGTCACCCGCTCCGGATTCGTGATGACGCCCATCGTCGTCTGGGGCGGTGCGCGGCTTGCGGCACAGCCGAATCCGGATGAGGTGGCATCGATCCATCGGATTCCGATCTCGGAGTTTCTGCGCGGGGACGCACCCATGCTCAGCGACCTGCCGGGGAGCAGCCAACCCGTGCTCAGGATGCCGGTGGGCACGGATCACATTGCGGCGCCGACGGCGGCGCTGATCTATCAGTTCCGGGAGGTCTGCCTGCTCGGCCGGGAGACGAGGGTCGCGCACTACGAGCAGCCGACGTTCGCCTGGAAGTAGGGGTCTTGCGGCCGCTGTCCATCCGGGAACGCAACAGGCGCCATGCCGTTGACCGCACGTCCGCCACCCTCCAAACTCGCCGTTCGCACACCAAGGAGGACGACAACATGACCATCAAAGAAGGCGACAGGCTGCCCGACGCGACGCTTTACGTCATGGAGGACGGCAAACCCACAGCAAAGAAGACGGCCGATCTCTTCGCCGGCAAGAAGGTGGTGGTCTTCGCCGTGCCGGGTGCCTATACCCCGACCTGTTCTCAGGCGCACCTGCCCGGATTCGTGGTGAACGCGGACGCCATCAAGAAGAAAGGTATCGACAGCATCGTCTGCATTTCGGTCAACGACGCGTTCGTGATGGACAGCTGGGGAAAGGAGAAGAACGCTGAAGAGATCGTCATGGCAGGCGACGGCAACGGCGAGTTCACCAGGGCCGTCGGGCTCGAGATGGACGGCAGCGGTTTCGGCCTGGGCACCCGTTCGCAGCGCTACGCGATGATCGTGGACGACGGGGTGGTTACCAAGCTCTCGGTCGAGGCCCCGGGTAAGTTCGAGGTGAGCAAAGCCGAAGCAATCCTGGAAGCGCTCTAGGCGCGCAAGCTCAACAGGCTCGAGCCGGTGCGCTTTCTTTCGCGCATCGCCGATCGCATCCATCCCCTGGTGCTGCCAGGGGTGTGGGTGGCAGCAGATCTCTCCTACTGTCCAACTGGCCGCTGGACCTTTCCCTGGTCTCACGGGTCGCGGTCTATCTGGTCATCCCGCCGCTGGCCTGGGTCGGTGCTGCGGTCGTCGAGAACGTGGTGCAGCGATTTCTCGACTAGGCGGCCGGCTCTTCTGCCGCCTGGATGGGACGGATCAGGCACTCCTGCGCCGCGGTGACCACCAGCTCCCCATGCCGGTTGTAGAACTGGCCGCGCACGAAACCGCGGGCGCCACCCGCGTTCGGTGACTCTTTCTCGAACAGCAGCCACTCGTCCGCGCGGAACGGCCGGTGAAACCAGAGCGCATGGTCGATGCTGGCACCGCGGATGCTGCCGCGCATGCTGTTGCGACCATGTGGCAGCATGGACGTGCTCATGAAGTCCAGGTCAGACATGTAGGCGAGCAGGGCGAGATGCACCTCGGGGTCGTCCGGCAGCGGGTCCCGGGCCTTCAGCCAGGAGTGTTTGAGCGGCGGGTGAGGCTCCGTGTCCATCATCGTGATGCGCTCCACCTGCCTTGAATCGATGGCCTCGAATCGGAAGGCGAACCGGCTGATCTCCGGATACCGTTTCGCGATCTCGAGATACACCTCCCGGTCTCCACGCAGCGCCTCCGGTGGCGGTACGTCGGGCATGGGCACGGCGTGGCGGATCCCGGGCTCGGCCCGATGAAAGGAGAGCGCCATGTCGAAGATGGCCCGTCCGTGCTGAATGGCGATGACCCGCCGGGTGGTGAAGCTCTGTCCGTCGCGGATGCGGTCCACCTCGTAGATGATCGGCACGTTCCAGTCACCTGCCCGGATGAAGTACGCGTGGATCGAGTGCAGCGCGTGGGGCGCGTCCACCGTCCGGTGGGCGGCGGCGATGGCCTGAGCCAGGACCTGACCGCCGAAGACGTGCTCGGTCTCGTGGTTCTGGCCCCTGTAGAGATTGCGTTCGAGCTCCTCCACGTCGAGGATGTCGATGATGTCTTTCAGAACCGGGTTCATGGCGGATTGCTGATTAAAGCTGCACGGCCGGCAGCGGTTGTAGTAGTTTCTCGTCCCTAACGGCCGGTAGCCGTCCAGAGAGGAGCCCTGGAAGTCTTGAAAATAGTACGCGTTTATACCGGAGATGACGGCGCCTCGCACTTCGAGGACGTCGAGCTCACGCTCGAGGATCAGGGTGGGGCCGGCCGGATCTCGTCGCTGTGGGGGGGCAAGGGCGTCATCTTCCGCGAGGTGGACGGGGACTATGCGCTGGACTACCACAACGCCCCGAGGCGGCAGCTCGTGGTCAACCTCACCGGCTCGGTGGATATCGAGGTGGGCGACGGCACCGTACGCAGGCTCGGCCCCGGGTCGATCCTGCTGGCCGAGGACACCACAGGGCAGGGGCACATCAGCCGTTCCGTGGACGGCGAGCCGCGCACGTGTCTGTTCCTGCCCCTGGACGACTAGCGAAAGCAGGAGGTCGAACGATGGCGCTCGAAGTACACATGTTTCCGTGTCTGAAGGACAACTACGGATTTCTGGTGCACGATCCGGTTGCTGACGTGACCGCAGTGATCGACACGCCGGAGGTCGCTCCCATCAATGCGGCGCTCGAGGACAAGGGCTGGCGTCTCACGCACATTCTCAATACCCACCACCACTTCGACCACGCTGGCGGCAACGAGGCGCTGAAGAAGCAGTGGGGCTGCACGGTGGTGGGCGCGGCCAACGATGCCGAGCGCATACCGGGCATCGACGTCGGCGTTGCTGATGGCGACCGGTTCCCCTTCGGCAGCACGTCGGCGCTGATCCTCGAGGTGCCTGGCCACACGGTGGGGCACATCGCCTATTACTTCGAGGAAGACGGCATTGCCTTCGTGGGGGACACCCTGTTTGCGCTCGGCTGCGGAAGGCTGTTCGAAGGCTCTCCGGCGCAGATGTGGTCGAGCCTGGGGAAGCTCATGGCGTTGCCGGACGATACGGTGGTCTACTGCGCACACGAGTACACTCAGGCAAACGCGCGCTTCGCGCTGACCGTGGAGCCGGGCAACCCGGCGCTCAGGCGCCGTAGCGAAGAGATCGACAAGCTGCGTGCAGCGGGTAAGCCCACCGTGCCCACGACCATCGGGCTCGAGAAGGCGACCAATCCGTTTCTGCGCCCGGACAGCGAGAATCTGCGGGAAACCGTCGGCATGGCGGAGGGGGATCCGGTGGCCGTGTTCGCGGAGACGCGCCGCCGCAAGGACAGTTTCTGACAGTTCTGCT
>JASFLG010000285.1:0-6085 GCA_050118205.1 Pseudomonadales bacterium | reverse complement strand
AAGTGCAGAAACTGCTGCAGTCGCCGGCGGCGTCCCGGGTCCGTCACCCGCTCGGCGCGCGCGAGCGCTTCGCCGCGCGGCAGCTTGCCGAGCAGGGTGGCCGCATCGTCGAACGCGCCGTCCTCGAGCCAGCGTCGGAATGCCTCCTCCGGCACTTCCATGAGCTCGCGCCGGCCCAGCCGGCTGGCCACGGCGGCGGCGGTCTCACTTTCCAGCATCGCCAGCACCTCGAGCCGCTCGGAGGCGCCGTAGTGCGAAAGGCGCATCGCCAGCCCCTCGGGCGCGCTTTCGGCAAACGCGGCGATCAGCGCGCTAGCCGGCATCGGCCACATCCTCGAGACGCACCACGCTCATCTCGGAGAAACGGCTTGCCGGCACCGCCACCGTGCCCTCGGCCGTGGCGATCACCACCCCGGTGCGATGGATCTCCACGATCTCACCTTCCGCACCGTCTATCCGGATGCGCTCGCCGATCGCGTAACGGGTGAGCTCCGTGCGGCCGATCAGGTTCGCCACATGCGCCCGGGCGCCGAAGGCGAACGCCAGCACCATGCCGCCGGCGGTGAGTGCGAGCAGCACCAGCAGCAGCTCGGTCACGAAGCTGGTGTCGATGCCCACGTGCTGCAGCGCCATCAGCAGCGCCACCACCATGATGGAGGCGTGCACCAGGCGCGGGATGGGGGAATCCGGGGTGAGCTCGGGGCCCAGGCGAACGATGAGCCCGCGGCAGAGCAACCCGAGCAGGTGACCGGCGCCCACGATGGCGAGTGCCACGATGACCCGTGGCACGTACTGGACGACCTCTTCCAGAAATGACGAGAAGCCGCCGACCCCGAGCATGCGCAGCGCCAGAAACACCGTGAGCAGCACCAGAAGCCAGAAGAGCGCCATGGAAAAGCGCCGGATCAGCGCCGGCGACAGCGCCGAGGTCGAGGTGGCCGAATGCTGGGCGAGCCACTGGTCGAGGCGGGTCAGACCGCGCGCGCAACCGATCCTCGCCACGTGCGCCAGCACCACGCCGCCGATCAGAACCGCCACCGCGATGAACTCGCTGTATGCCTCCAGGCTCAGGCTGACGTCCTCGGGCATCCTCTCTACCTCGAACGTGATGTGGCAGAGGGTAGCGCCCTTTGCAGCGACTTCCTACGGCCTTCGGAAAGTGCGGATGGACGCCGTACGCGCAGCGGCTATCCTTGCCGCACGACCGTTTGAGGAATCACCATGTCTCTGGAACACGCCGTGGAAGCCTTCGCCGGGTTCATGGTTCTGCTGTCGGTGGCGCTCACGTACTTTGTGCACCCCGCCTTCGTGTGGCTGACCGTCTTCGTCGGGGCCAACCTGTTTCAGCAGGCGTTCACCGGCTTCTGTCCTGCCGCCATGGTCCTGCGGAAGATGGGTCTGAAGCCGGAGCGGGAGCTCAGCGGCGCCCGCTGAGCCCGGTGCCGCCGAACAGTCCCCCGCGCCGGCTGTCGCTCAGGCGTCCCGGCAGAAGCGGGCAATGCTCACCGCCGTTTCGCGGCTGATCTCCGGGCAACACACCGCGAAGATCTCGATGCCGTGGCAGGTGCCCATCAGCTGGCGGCAGCGCGCGGGCACGCCGGCGCGCAGCAGCAGCCGGTAGAACTCGATCCCCTCGTCGCGCAGCGGGTCGCACTCATTGACGCTGATCACCGTCGGCACCAGTCCCGCCACATCCGCCTCGGAGGCAAAGCCCGGCCAGGCCAGCGGGTTCTCCGACTCGAAAGCGTCGATCCCATAGGCGAGCCGGCCCCGGTTGTTGTGCAGCTCGATCAGGATGCCGTTGTTCTCCTTGGACGACGGATAACGGGCCTGGGGCCAGTGACCCGCAATGTACGGGCAGAGCGCGTACAGACCGCGGATCAGCTCCTGGTCGCCGTCCTGCTTGAGCTTGAGCCCGGTGGCCAGGGTCAGATTACCGCCGCCACTCTCCCCGGCGATGATCACGTGCCCCGTATCGATGCCGAGCTCGCCGGCCGCCTGGTGCAGCCACTTCACGCCGGAGACGCAATCGTTGAGCCCGGCCGGGAACGGCTCCACCTGGGGCGCCGAAGACGGCGTCAGGCAGTTGCGGAAGTCCACCATGGCTACCGCCACCCCTTCGGCCGCGATGATCCTGCCCCAGGCGCGGTACATCCCGTCGAAGCAGGACATGGCCTGCATGCCGCCGCCGTGGATGTAGTAGACGCAGGGCAGCACTTCGTCCGTGTCCGGGCGGATGAACTGCACCTGGATCTCGTTACCGTCCGGCGACGAGGTGAAGGTCTTCGTGCTCACCGTGAGTCCCGCCGACGGCGCCACCTCCTCGCTGTCGAACGCTTCCATGAAGGCGCGCGTGGACTCCCGGGCCGCCACGGCCTCCTCGCTGCGCGCCTCGGCCAGGAGCTGCTCCCGGTTTTCGGCATCACCGGACTCCATCACAGGCATGGCCCCGAGCATGGCCCGGATGCGCGGATCGAGCCTCGTGTCGCTGGCAACCGTCATGTTCATCCTTACTCTCCCATTCTCATCAATTGACAGACTGTTCTGCGCTCACGCCTCGTACGTCGAGCGGCCACCGAGGTAGGTGGCGACGATCCCGATCTCCTTGAGTGCATCCGGATCGGTGCGCACCGGGTCAGCCTCGAGCAGCACGAAGTCGGCGAGCTTGCCCGGCGTGAGCGAGCCCTTCTCGTGCTCCTCGAACGAGGCGTAGGCGCCGTTCACCGTGCAGATCGTGAGAGCCTCCTCGACGGTGATCCGCTGCGCCTCCCCCCACACCCGGCCCTGCATGTCCTTTCTCGTCACCATGGACTGCAGCGCCATCATCGGCTCGTAGGGGCCCGGCGTGAAATCGGAAGCCGGCGCCACGGGAATGCCGTAGTCGAGAAAAGAGCGGTGCGCGAACATGTGGTTCATGCGCTCGGCGCCATAGTCCGGCCACTTGTTACCGTGGTAGTGGGCATACGTGTAGAACGGCGTCGGCACCACACCGGCCGCCTTGATGCGTGCCAGCAGATCCTCGTTGACGAGTGAGCAGTGCTCGATCCGGAAGCGCGGATTTTCCCCCGGCCAGCCCTCGAGCACCCGCTCGTAGGCGGTGAGCACCATGTCGATGGTGACGTCTCCGTTGGCGTGAATGCCGATGCGGAAACCGTTCGCCACCGCGTCATCCACCGCGGCGTCGATCTCTTCCTGGCTCATGGTGAGAATGCCGTAGTCGTCGGTGCCTTCGTACGGCGTGCTCATGCGCATGGTGCGCTCCGAGGCGCTGCCGTCGGCCGCGTACTTCACCGCGCCCACCCGGAGCATGTCGTTACCGAAGCCCGAACGGACACCCATGTCCTTCATGGTCTGATAGATGGGATCGTAGCCGCCCGGCATGAAGGCGAGCCGGAAGCTCAACTCATCGCGAGCGAGCGCGTCCATGTAGGCGATCCAGGCGTCGCCGCTGCCGAACGCATCCGTGGTGCTGGTGAGGCCGGCCGCAGCCATCCGCTTCGACATGAGCACCGCGCCCCGGCGGCGCGTGTCCCGATCCACGGTCGGCCACTCACCGACCACATCGAACACGTCCATGGCGTGCTCGGCCACCTTACCCGTCAGGCGACCGTTCTCCCGGAAGAAGCGGCCCCCTTCCGGATCGGGGGTGCCGTCGTCCACGCCGGCCATCTCCAGCGCTCTGGAGTTCACCACCGCCGTGTGACCGCCCCGATGCCGGACGATCACCGGGTGTGACCGAACCACCGCATCGATGTCATCCCGGTTGAGCGGCCGGCCCTCCACGAACTTGGTGTCGTCGTACATGTGTGCCTGCACCCAGCGCCCGGGAGGGGTCCGGTCGGCCTGTCCGGCGAGCCGTGTCTGCAGCTCGGTGATGCTGCGCACGTTCACATCCACGCTGACCGCCTCGTTGAACATGAGCGGGTGGCTGTGCGCATCGATGAATCCCGGGGTGACCGTGAGACCGCGGGTGTCCAGCACCCGGGTTGCCGGGCCGATGAGGGCATCCATGCCGGCGCTCGGGCCCACCGCCATGATCCGGTCGCCGCGGATGGCCATGGCATCGGCCCCGGCGGTGGTCGAATCCATGGTATGAAAGGTCCCACCGCGCACCACGAGGTCTGCCCGGCCCGTGGCTGGCGCGGAGGTGCCCGCGGCGAGAGCGCGAGGAGCGAACGGCAGCACGGCGCCCGCGGCAAGCCCGCCGAGCACCCGTCGTCGGCTGATCGCGCCCGCGAATGGCTTCCGATTCATCTTCCCCCCTGGCGGCCCCTCCCGATCAAGCTACTGCGACGGCCGCACCGGGGCAACCGCTCAGGACCAGGGTTCCGGCTCCTCAATCCCGTTCAGAATGTCCTGGTGTATGGCCTCCACCCCACCCGCCACGTCCTCGGCCCGGGCGAAGCGGGCAACGTGCACCAGTGCGTCCCCTTCGTGGGTGAGCGGGTTGTGGTTGATGCCGATGATCACCCCCGGGTTGCGCGTGACCACCGGGTTGCTGACCGAGTCGAACAGATCATAGGGGTCGAAGATACTCGCCACCACGTCCCCCTCCTCCACATGGTCGCCGAGCTTCTTGATCAGGTTCACCATGCCCGTGGCCGGCGCCCGCACCCAGGTGCTCGAGCGGGCAAAGAAGGGCGTCGGCGCCGCCTTCAGGCTGCGCCTCGGCAGCATGCCCACCGAACGCATCAGGCGCAGGATCCCGAGCAGGCCCACGCGTACCGACAGCTCGTTGAAACGAAGCGGTTCGCCGGCCTCGTAGACGAGCATCTTCACCCCCTGCGCGGCCGCCACCTCCCTGAGCGACCCGTCCCGGGTAGCCGAGTGAATCACCACCGGCGCTCCGAATGCCTCGGCGAGCTTCCGCGTCTCCTCGTCGTCGAGGTTGGCACGCACCTGGGGCAGATTGGCGCGGCTCGACGCCGCCGTGTGCAGATCGACGCCGATGTGCGCCCGGTTCACGATCTCCTCGACGAAGATGTGCGCCAGCCGCGAGGCGAGGGAACCCGAATCCGACCCGGGAAAAGAGCGGTTGAGATCCCGCCGGTCGGGCAGGTAGCGCGACTGGTGCAGCATGCCGAAGCCGTTCACCACCGGAATGGCCAGCAGCGTGCCGTGCAGCCGGTTGAGGGCGCGGTGCCTGAGCAGGCGGTGCAGGATCTCGACGCCGTTGAGCTCGTCGCCGTGAATGGCGGCGGAAACGAACAGCACCGGACCGGCCCGCCGACCACGCACCACGTGCACCGGCAAGGTCAGGGGCTGATCGTGAGAGTAGAGGTTGGCGACCGGCAAAGGCACCAGCCGCCGTTCGCCGGGCGCGATGGTCTCGCCGCCGATCCGAAGGCTATCCGCCCGCTTCCGGTCGAGCCCGGTTGTGTCGCCGCTCGAGCTGCTTCTCTGCATATTCGATGATAATGCCAGCAACGTCGCGCTTAGTCGCTTCCTCGATACCCCTGAGCCCCGGGGAGGAATTCACCTCCATGACCAGGGGCCCCCGGTTCGAACGCAGAAGGTCCACCCCGGCAACACGCAGTCCCAGGATCCTCGCGGCATTCGCCGCCATGGCCCGCTCCTCCGGGGTCAGCCGCACCAGCTCTGCGACGCCACCGCGATGCAGGTTCGAGCGGAAGTCCCCTTCCGGGGCCGTGCGCTGCATCGCCGCGATCACCCGATTGCCCACCACGAAGCAGCGGATGTCCGACCCGCCCGCCTCCTCGATGAACTCCTGCACCAGGATGTCCGCGGACAGCCCCATGAATCCCTGGATCACGCTTTTTGCCGCCTTGCGCGTCTCCGCCAGCACCACACCGAGACCCTGGGTCCCCTCCAGCAGCTTCACCACCAGTGGCGGACCACCCACCTCGCGAATCAGCCCTTCGATGTCGTCCGGCGAGTTGGCGAACGCGGTGTTCGGAATACCTACGCCCCGCTCGGCCAGCATCTGCAGCGAGCGCAGCTTGTCCCGGGAGCGGGTGATCGCCACCGAGCCGTTCACGCAGTAGGTCTCCATGGTCTCGAACTGACGCACCACCGCCGAGCCGTAGAACGTGACCGAGGCACCGATGCGCGGGACCACCGCGTC
>JASFLG010000284.1:0-6093 GCA_050118205.1 Pseudomonadales bacterium | reverse complement strand
TCGCCCGTCCGGTCGTAGCGGCCACTCCAGACCTGGGTGCTGGTGCCTCCACCCGTCAACTTCAGGTTGACCCGATAGCGGTTCTCTTCTCGTCGTACGCTTCCGGACAACACATACCTGACGTCCAGCAGCCGTCCGAGTGTCGCGGGATCCCGCTCGGGATTACGGGTCAGGGAGATCGAGAACCAGCGATGCCCCAGCAGGGTGGCCAGATCGTCGACCAGACCCTCGGCCCAGAAAGCGGTCCCGGTTTCGCTCGCCGCGAGCGTCTGCAGCGCGATCGTCGGCACCTGGGTCGGAAGGCGCTGCGAGTCGGGCTTTACCGGATTCGGCGCTGCGATCCGGGACATTGCATCGACAAGACGCGCGCGATACTCAACGTCGCGGAGATCGCTCCGATTGAGCATCTGCCGGTCGGACAGCGATAGGCGAAGCAGGTTCGGTAGCTTTGAATCGTCAAGCTTGAGGGCAAGCACCGGCTTTCCTTCGTCTAGGGCGAAGCTCAGCTCCTTCAAGCAGTTGTCTGACTCGATGGACGATCGTGTCGCGATAAACAGCATGCCCGCTGCATTGGCAAGCGCGTCCGCAATGGCCTGACGCCATACGGCACCCACATGGATACCCTCGTCGTACCAGAGATTGAATCCGGCATCCTGCAGCGCACGCATCTCGGGATGCGCCAGTTCGGCATCGGCGTGGCCGTAGCTCACGAAGAAATACGGAGCTTCGCCGGTGTAGCTCGCAAGTGGTCGGTCGCCCATGGGGTCCTCCCCATCCGCTCGGAGTCTACCGCCGCGGGCCCATGAGGTGAAACCCGCGGCTCTGCGGCACGCAAAACAGGCAGGATTGCGGTAAGTTCAGAGCGTCGATGCGCTCAGGCATCGCGGGCGGTGATCTTGAGAGTCGAGTCAGAATGAGAATCCGGGCATGGATCGTTTCAGCAGTACTCTGCCTTGGCGCCGGTGGCGTGGCCATGGCGGTCGCGCAGCAGCCCGACGCGTCTGCGACGACGGATGCGTCGCCCCCGGCGCAGGTCATTACGGCATATCGGCTGCCGCCCGATAGGCTGCGTCAGGCCGAGGCGCTGTATCGCACCCGCGTGGTGCTGTTTGTCGTCGGCTCCGCGTACGGTCTGATCGTGATGGTGGCCGTGCTGGCGTTTCGTTTCGGTCCGCGCATTCGCGACTTGGCAGAGCGGATCAGTCAGCGCCGGTTCGTGCAGGCGATGGTGTTCGTGCCGCTGCTGCTGTTGTCCATCGATGTGCTAGGTCTGCCGCTCGGGATGTACGGGCATCACGTTCGCGACAGCTTTGGCCTGTCCGTGCAGGGTTGGGGTTCGTGGTTCTGGGATTGGACGAAGAACGAGATTGTCAGCATCGTCGTCGCCATCCCGCTGGTGTGGGGTCTGTATGCGATTCTGCGGCGCAGTCCCGGACGCTGGTGGTTCTACGGCTGGCTGGCAGCGATCCCGGTCATTCTGCTGATGACGCTGATCAAACCGATATTCATCGACCCTCTGTTCAATACCTTCGAATCGCTGGAAGCAAAGCAGCCTGTTCTCGTCACGCAGCTCGAACGCGTCATGCAGCGCGGCGGCCTGTCCATCGATCGATCGCGGATGTTCGAGATGCGGGCGAGCGACAAGGTCACGACCTACAACGCTTATGTCACGGGGATCGGATCCACCAAGAGAGTCGTCGTCTGGGATAACACCGCAAGGGATATGACCGTTCCGGAGACGATGTTCGTTTTCGGCCACGAGCAGGGCCACTACGTGCTCAATCACGTGCTGATCTCGACGGCTTTCCTGTTTGTCGGCCTGTTCGTCGCGATGTATCTGGCGCATCGCGTGATCGGCGGGCTGCTCCATCGGTACGGAAGGCGCCTGCACATCCGGGCGCTGGGCGACTGGGCATCGCTGCCCCTGCTCATGCTGCTGCTCGGTGCCGCGTTCTGGCTCTTCCAGCCGATCGCCGCGGGATTTTCCCGCTATCTCGAGCATCAGGCCGACATCTATGGCCTCGAGGCGATACATGGTCTGGTGCCGGACTCGCCGCAGGTCGCAGCCCATGCGTTTCAGAAGCTGGGGGAAAAGGCGCTGGCGTATCCTGATCCCAATCCTCTGTTCGTCTTCTGGACATACGGTCATCCGCCGATCGGCGAGCGGGTCAGGTTTTCCCTGGATTATCGGCCCTGGGATACGAACACGCCGACCAGGTACGTCGAGTAGGTGAGACAGGGGCCCGAGTGGTCCCGGAGGTGCGTTTCGTTCGGCGAGGGCAGCCGAGGAGGTCTCCTCGGCATGGCACTCGTGAGAACGTCGGTACGCACCATCGCGATCAGATGTGGGAAGGCGGTCCGGGAGTTGGTGCCGAGGAGAGGACTTGAACCTCCACGGGGTTTCCCCCACTAGCACCTGAAGCTAGCGTGTCTACCAATTTCACCACCTCGGCATGAAGCGGTTCGCCCGGGTTCGCGCGCTGGCGCGATGAGCGTCCGGCAGGGCGCGCAATTAAATAGAAGAAGCGCTTTTCTGTCAAACTAGTGCCGCTCCGGACCGTGCCGCCAGCCAAGGACCCCGTTTGAAACTCGACGCCAGCATCATCACCCGCGAACTGAAACGCGCCGGCCAGCCCATGGGCTGGCGCGATCTCGTCGTCGCCCTCGACCTATCGAACAGTCAGGACCGGCGCCGCCTGCGCAATCTGCTCCGGGGCATGTTGCGCGCCGGTGAGATCGAAGAAGACCACCGCGGCGCCTACCACCTGGCCGGGAAGGGGGGCGTGCGCCGGGGTCCCATCGAGTCGAGCGGCATGACCCTGACCTTCCAGGGATTGCCGCTGGAACGGCAGCGGCGCTCCCTGTTGCGTCCCGGCGACGTGGTGAACGCCCGCATCATCGGCGAGGAGGTGCATGTCCTCGAGGTGCTGGAGCGCTCGAAGACCCCCATTATCGGCGTGACCCGGGCCCATGGCCGATACCCTTACGTGGAGTCGCTCTCGCCCGACTACAAGGGCCGGGTATCCCTGGTGGATCCGGAGGGCGCGGTGGATGGCGAGACCGTGGCGGTAGAAGTGCTGGGTGAGGAGCGTCGCGGGCTCACCGGACGCATCGTCGAGCATCTTGGCGGCGAGGGTGGGGTGGCCCAGGCCGTTGTCACCCTGATTCGCGCGCACGGCATTCCCACCGAGTGGGCGGACGGGGTGGATGACCAGCTCGATCGGCTGCCGAAGAAGGTCCTGGCGGGCCGGCATCGCGAGCGACGGAATCTCGTCGACCTGCCGCTGGTGACCATCGACGGCATCACCGCCCGCGACTTCGACGATGCGGTCTATGCCGAGCGGCAGGGTCGCGGCTGGCGGCTGGTCGTCGCTATCGCGGACGTGGCCCACTACGTGAAGCGTGGTTCGGCGCTGGACACCTCGGCGCTCGAGCGGGGCAACTCGGTCTATCTGCCCGATCGGGTGGTGCCGATGCTGCCGGAGGAGCTCTCGAACGGGTTGTGCTCGCTGAACCCTCAGGTGGCGCGTCTGGCCATGGTCTGCGAGATGAGCGTGTCCGACGCCGGGCAGGTAACGGCCTATCAGTTCTACGAGGCGGTGATCAGGAGCTGGCAGCGCCTCACCTACGAGCGGGTGCAGGAGTTCCTCGACGAAGGGGCGCTCGATGTCGAGCCGGACGTGTGCCACTCGCTCTCAGAGCTGCACGGCGTCTATCAGGCGTTGCGTACGGCGCGGGAGGCGCGAGGGGCGCTGGACTTCGAGACGCACGAGGCGACGCTCGAGCTCGAGGACAACCGCGTACGCGCCATTCACCCGGTGCACCGGCTTACCGCCCACAAGCTGATCGAGGAGGCGATGATCGCGGCCAATGTGTGCGCTGCCGGCTTCATCGAGGAAAACCTCGGCGAGAAGCAGGGCATGTACCGGGTGCACGAGCCGCCGGCCGCCGAGAAGCTGGAGCTGCTCACCCAGGCTCTGGCGCTCGCAGGCGTGCGCCTGCCGCATGGCCAGCTCACCCCCAAGGGACTGAAGACGGCGACGGATCAGCTGGCCGGCAAGGAAAACAGCTGGCTCTTCGAGATGCTGGTGCTGCGCTCTCTCATGCAGGCGGTGTACACGCCGGACAACAAAGGGCACTTCGGTCTGGCCCTCGAGCGCTACATGCACTTCACCTCGCCCATCCGGCGCTATGCGGACCTGGTCGTGCACCGGACCATCAAGGCGATCCTGCACGGTCGGGGTGCGCCCTACAGCACGGACGAGCTCCTGGCCATCGGCACGCACATCTCGGCCACCGAGCGCCGGGCGGAGAGCGTTGGCTGGGCCGTGGATGCGTGGCTGAAGTGCGACTACGTGTCGAGCCGGGTGGGCGAGACCTTCGAGGGCGTGGTCATGGGCGTGACGGAGTTCGGCCTGTTCGTCGAGCTCAAGGGTTTCTACGTGCAGGGTCTGCTGCATGTCTCCGAGCTCGGCAGCGACTACTTTCAGTATCAGCCCGCGAGCCTGGCGCTGGTCGGTGAGCGGACGGGCCGCCGGTTCACCCTCGGTGACGAGCTGTCGGTGGTACTCGTGGACGTGGTTCCGGAGCAGGGCACCATGGACCTCGCCCTGGATCCGACCGGCCGGGTTCGTCACACGGCAGCCGGCGCCGAGCGATCGGGCCGCAGAAAGAAGGACCGCGACCGGGGGAGCAGACGCGGGCGCCGGCGATGAGCGGCATCTTCGGTCTGCATGCGGTCGAGGCGGCACTCGCCACGGCGCCGGAGAGGATCCGCGTGCTCTACGTGCAGAAAGGTCGCGACGGTCGAAAGCAGTCGCTGGTGGATCGGGCGCGGGCGGCCGGAGTACGAGTGTCCTTCGTGGACCGGGCCTGGCTCGACCGCAAGGCAGACGGGGCCGTGCATCAGGGGGTGCTCGCCGAGAGCCAGGCGCTCGCCCCCGCGGACGAGAAGGCGCTGGAAGCTGCCTGGGCCGAGCTGCCCGGTCCACGCCTGCTGTTGGCGCTGGACGGCGTGCAGGACCCCCGCAACCTGGGTGCCTGCCTGCGCAGTGCTGCGGCGGCCGGCGTGCAGGCGGTGCTTCTGCCCAAGCGCAACAGCGCGCCGCTGTCGGCCGCAGCCCTGAAGACCGCGGCAGGTGCCGCGGAGGTGTTGTTGATCGTGTCCGTCGCCAATCTCGCCAGACGCCTGGACTGGCTGCGCTCCCAGGGCGCCTGGGTGATCGGGGCGGCGGGCGATGCCGGGTCGAGCTGGTTCGATGCGGACTTCACCAGCGACGTGGTGCTGGTGCTCGGTGGCGAGGAGAAGGGCCTGAAGCGTCTGACCCGGGAAAAGTGCGACCGACTGGTGCGCATCCCGATGGCCGCAGGTGTGGAGAGCCTCAATGTGTCCGTGGCGGCCGGGATCCTGCTCTTCGAAGCGGTCCGGCAGCGGCACTGAATGCGGACCGGATGCGTGCACATCCGGTCCGCGCCAGGGGAGGGGCCGCAATCAGGTCGCGGGAGGTGCCTCTTCCATGAGTTGGATCACCACGTCGTCGGCCGCGAAGCAGCTCTCCGCGTCCGAGCCGATGACGGTGACCTGCTGCCCGACCTCGAGGTCGGACGCCATTGCATCCTCGACGAGGTAGCCGCCATCGGTGAGCTCGGTGACGGTCAGGTAATGGGCGTCGTCGGCCGGCGCAACGCAGCGGTCACCCGGCGGATCCGCGTCCGGCACGAAGAGCGTGAAGCTTTCCGTATCGATGGCCTTGATCTCTCCGGTCAGCTGATCGGCGCTTTCCTCCGGCGGCGCTATCAGAATGAGCGCCGCATGCAGCACGGGCGCCGTGCGGTCCGGCACGACGCCGATCACCTCGGCGACGGTGCCCGTCTGGATCGCGCTCGCGTCGAGCGGTGAAAAATCCACGGCGGAGAGAATCGTCGTGTCGTCCTGGACCAGCACGTCGACCTCGCGCACGTCCACGTCCTGCTCGTCATCGGCCAGGTCCAGGGTGAAGATCCCGGATTCGTCGGGGGCCGAAAGCGCCGTGCCGGACAGGCTCCGGATCACTGCAGCCGCCGCCTTCTGAATCACTACGGCGTCGAGCTGCA
>JASFLG010000283.1:0-6097 GCA_050118205.1 Pseudomonadales bacterium | reverse complement strand
TAGAGGCAAGCTGCAAGGAGTTCGTTGCAGACAACCCGTACATTCTCGAGCACTACCGGCAGAGCCTGCGGCGTTTCCTGAGCCCGTCTGAGAACCTCAAGCGCATGCAGGACAGCGCCGCGCTGAAGATTTCCCGGAATCCCACGGAGTACCTGAACGTGTTCGGCGTCACGTTCCGTTACCTGCGCTACCTGAAGGTGCGGCAACGGATCAAGGCGACGTCCACCTCGCAGTACGGCCGTCTGTCGAACCAGGAGCTGCCCGAGGGCGAGCTCGACAAGCGCGCAGAGCTCGAGCGGCGGCAGACTTTCCTCAAGTGGTTGCAGGACCCGGACCGGGTCGTCTACGACGACGCGCTGTCCCGTGCCTGGAAGAATTACAACGAGAAGAAGCAGGCGGTGCACGATGAGCGTGGCCGCATCGCGCAGCTGCTGTTCGGCGAGCCGAAAAAGAATTACGAGGAAGCCCGCGATACGCTCATATCCACGGTAGGGGTGTTTCTCTACAACCGCTGGAAGGCGGAAGCGGTCGGCAACCTCAAGGCCCTGAAGAACTTCCTTGCCCAGCCGGAGGATATCCGCCAGATACTGCGCGTCGCGGACGTCGGCGAACCCCGTGCGCTGCTCATGGCTCTGCGCTCGTCGGATCTCAGAAACCGGCTGCGTGCGAGCTTCTCGCACGAGGGCCGCAAGCTGCTCACGGACAGGAATGACGCAGGCGAGAAGTCCGACCAGTATCTGCGCACCCAGCTGACGGTGGAGCTGAATCTGGCAATCACCGGTCCGAGTCTCAGCGGCGCGGCGGATGCATCCCTCCGTGCCAACCGGGCGCTGCTCGTGGAAACGTTCAAGGATCTGATCCAGCCGGCGGCGACGTCCAGGCCGGTGGTCGCCTTCAGCGACATGACGGTGCTCGACGTACTGGTGGAGGACGAGCTGCGGGCAGATTTCATCCGGGAGTGCGAGAACCTGCTGCTCTTCGACTCCAGCTACGACCAGGTGATCGCGAACCTGGACGGCATTGCCGAGGAGGCCCAGGCCACCCAGTCCCTGTCCAAGGACTCTCTCGCCGATCTCGTCCAGGCGACGCTCGGGTTCGCGGTGGATGGGCTGATCATCGGCGGGAAGGACGTGTCCGGGGGGTCGGCCAGTGTCCGTCGCGCCGAGCTCGCCGACCAGATGACGCGCTGGTACCTGCGCATCCACCGACTGCCGAAGAACACGGAATTCTTCCGCTCGGTGGAGGAGTGGAAAAAGCTCGCGTTCCCGCACCTGGCGGACGCTCTGTTCGTCGTCGTCAGCTACCTGTTCGAGAACCTTCTGCTGTCCTACATTCAGTCCGAGCGGGACGGCAAGAACTATCAGGGACGCATCGCTCCGAAGAACATCGGCCGGCGCAAGGACTTCTGGAACCGCCTGAACATGGCGTACCGGGACCTGCGCATCAACAACGTCCTGCGTGACGTCAAGAACCAGAGGCAGACCGGCTACAAGCCCTTCATTGATCGCTTTGTGAAGAACTTCGAGGAGCGTTACACCGACCTCCTGAGCTCCGACCCCCGCAGCTTCCCAGGCTTCCGGATGTCCATCGAGCAGGCGCTGGCCAGGGGTATCGAGCCGTGCGGCATCGTTGCGGGAATCGGTGATTTCAATGTCGGCGATCGCAGCATCCGCGCCGGGATACTGGTCTCCAACGTGGAGTTTCAGGCGGGCTCGTTCGACATGGCGAGCGCAGAGAAGTTCTGCAAGCTCCTGGTGGAGTGCGCGGAGCAGCACCTGCCCGTGATCTGCTTCATCTCGTCGGGCGGCATGCAGACCAAGGAAGGTGCCGGTGCGCTCTTCTCCATGGCCGCCGTCAACGACCGTATCACCCGTTTCGTCCGCGATCACGACATGCCCGTGATCATGTTCGGCTTCGGGGACTGCACCGGGGGCGCTCAGGCGAGCTTCGTGACCCATCCGCTGGCCCAGACCTACTATTTCAGCGGCACCACCATGCCGTTCGCCGGCCAGATCGTGGTGCCTTCGAACCTGCCGCTGAACTCAATCCTCTCGAATTACCTCTCCCAGGACCCCGCCGCCATGCAGGGGCTGGTGAAGCATCCGTTCCATCCTGAGCTCGACGACCGCCTGCGGCAGATCGACCCGGACATTCCGGTGCCCCAGGAGAGCGTCGAGGACGTGGTCTCCCGCGTGGTTGCGGGCGTGCTCAGCCAGGAGCGGCCGGTGGTCAGTGCTCACCGGCCACGCTACACCGATCAGGACCTCATCCGACCGATCCGCAAGGTGCTGGTGCATGCGCGCGGCTGCACGGCCGTCAAGCTGATCCGCATTGCGCAGAGAAACGGTATCGACGTGGTGCTCGTGCAGTCGGACCCGGACATGGAATCGGTGGCCGTGGACATGCTCGGCGATCGCGACCAGCTCGTCTGCATCGGTGGAAACACACCGGACGAGAGCTATCTCAACGCGATGAGCGTCCTGCGGGTCGCGGAGCTCGAAGGGGTGGATTCCCTGCACCCGGGAATCGGCTTTCTGTCCGAGAACGCCGGTTTTGCCGAGCTGGTGCGCAGCCACGGTATCAACTTCGTCGGACCGCCGGTCTCCAGTATGGAGACCATGGGGAACAAGTCGAACGCCATCAACACGGCGCTGCGCCTGAAAGTGCCGGTCGTGCCCGGCAGTCACGGTATTCTCACCGACGTGGACAACGCCGCCAGGGTGGCCGAGGACATCGGCTACCCGGTGCTGATCAAGGCGGTGCACGGGGGCGGGGGCAAGGGCATCCAGGTCGTGGAAGGTCCGGACGAGTTCCATGACCTGTTCCGCCGTGTGACCGTGGAGGCGCGCGCTGCATTCGGCAACGGCGACGTGTACCTCGAGAAGTACGTGACGGCGCTTCGCCACATCGAGGTGCAGCTGCTCCGGGATACGCACGGCAACACCAAGGTTCTGGGCCTGCGGGACTGCAGCGTGCAGCGGGACAAGCAGAAGGTGTTCGAGGAGTCCGACTCCACGATACTGCCGCCCGAGCTCAGAGAGGCCGTGTTCGCCTATACGGGTGCGCTCGCGGACGAGGTGGGCTACGTGGGCGCCGGCACGGTCGAGTTCATCCACGACGTGGCCAACAACGCGGTCTACTTCATGGAGATGAACACACGGCTGCAGGTGGAGCATCCGGTCACCGAATGGGTGTCCGGCGTCGACATCGTAGCCGAGCAGTTCCGGATAGCCTCGGGGGAGTCCATCGCGGATCTGGCTCCCGCGAAGAACGGCTATGCTATCGAGGCCAGGGTGAACGCGGAACGGGTCCAGGTGGACTCCCGTGGACGCCTGGTGTTCAAGCCCAATCCGGGGCAGGTCACGGAGTGTGAGTTTCCCGAAGAAGAAGGGGTGGAGGTGATTGCCACCATCTCCAGCGGCAAGTTCGTCTCGCCGTTCTATGACAGCATGGTCGCGCAGGTAATCGTTCATGCCGACGACCGGCCGGCGGCTGTGGCCAAACTCCTCGCCTATCTGAATCGGATCACGATCCAGGGCATCAGCACCAACATTCCGCTGCTGAAGCGGGTGCTCCAGGACGAAATCTTCAACAAGGGTGTCTACGATACCGGCTACCTGCCCGAGTTTCTGGCCCGCACGGATTCCCAGGCGCTGATCCGGGAAATCGACGCCTCCGCCGGCCAGGTGAGCGGTGGGATCGACAGCGATGCGATCCGGATCGAGGACAGCGACGAGCTCAAGGTGCTCTCGCCGGCAACGGCCATCTTCTACACCACGCCGACGCCGACCGAGCCCGAGTACGTGACGGTGGGCGACCGGATCCGGGTCGGCGACACCATCGGCCAGCTCGAAGCGATGAAGATATTCACGCCGCTGAAGCTCGCCGACTTCAACACCGAGTCCGCGCTCTACGACCCGGAGCGGGAGTACGAGGTGACCCGCATCAACATGGCCACGGGCCAGCAGGTGACCGTGGGTGATCTCCTGTTCGTGGTACGACCCGCGTAGGAGTCTGCTCTTCAGCCGGCTGCAGCCGTCACCCCGCGGCCAGATAGCCCCAGCCCCCCTTGACGATGCACACTGCAGCGATCAGCAGGATCACGAGACTGCTCACGCGCCGGAACCGGTCGTCCGTGAAGTGCCGTTGCAGCAGCAGCGTCCCGAGCCGTGTGCCGGTGAGCGCGACCAGGATCGCGACGCCGTAGAGCCACGCCGGCACGGAGTCGGTCACGCCGACGATGAGCCCGTAGTAGACGAGCTTCAGCACGTGCCCGGCGGCCTGGGTGATGGCTTTGCTGGCAATGATCTGGAACCGGTTCAGCGGTGCGTTGAGGTAGAAGACGTCGAGCAGCGGACCCGAAGCGCCGGCGAAGAGCTGGGCCGCGGTGACGATGACGCCGCAGGCAGTCGCCGTGGGCAGGTGGGTGACGTCGAGACCCTTGAGGTGCGGCACCGCCCGGGCAAGAAACGGCAGCACGCCGACGATGATGAGGATCAGGTTCGCATCGGGCACCAGGGTGAGAACGATGAACACGGCCACGGTCAGCGCCGCACCGAGCGCGTAGGCGGGCAGGATCCGCCACTGGATGTGCTCGCGCAGAAACCAGGCCCTGGACCCGTTGGCCACGGCCTGAACCGCACCGTGCAGCATCATGGCAGCGCCCACCGAGAGCACGGAGACCAGCACCGCCATGAGAATCATGCCGCCGGCCATGCCGAAGATGCCGGATACGACGCTGGTCAGGAGCACCGTGCCGAGGATGAGGGCTTCCAGCATGGGAACCTCCGCGATTGGGTGCGCTCAGTCTAGGGGGGCAATTTCATGAAAAAAGCGAATGGCCGGAATATGATTCCTTCTTCAGAGGAATTGTTCTGACATGCTCGAGAATCTGGAAACCCTGGTCACCCTGTCCAAGACCGGCACGATGATGGAAACGGCCACCGTGCTGAAGATCTCCCAGTCCGCCGTCAGCAAGCGCATCGCCGCGCTGGAGCGCTACTACGACCGGGCGCTGATCGAGCGTCAGGGGCGGCGCGTGATCCTCACCCATCACGGCACCAAGCTGGTGGAGAAGGTCACCCCGCTGATTTCAGAGCTCCGCGACGTCTTCCTTACGGACAACGCCCTGCGCAAGGGCAAGATCATCCTCGGCGTCTCGGAAGCGATCCTGTGCAGCTGGGGACCTCGGCTGTTTGCGGGCGTGCGCAGCGGTATGCCTGAGGTGGAGTTCGAGTTCCATGCGCAGCGCTCACCCGTGGTGCTGGACCGTCTCCGCTCGGGGGAGTACATGGTGGGGATCTGCACCGGAACCTCGGATGCCGAGTCGGATCTGCAGAGCGAGGTGATCCGCCGGGAGCCCATGGTCATCCTGCCTTCGGGCCTGTCGGCGCTCGCTTACCGTCCTGGGGAGCCGCTGGATGTGATCACCATCGAGTCGCGTTCCGGGGCCTGGCAGTCCATTGAGGACGACATGCGGCGCCTGAATCTGAACCGCCGCGCGTCGCTGGAATCTTTCTTCGCGGTGGCGCAGATGGCGCTTGCGGGATGGGGCCACGGCCTGGTGCCGGCAGGGGTGGCAGGCACGCTCGGTGTCGGACCGGCGGACTGGATCGACCTCGCACAGGCCGGGCTCACCCGGCCGGTGCGCTTCGTGGCGCGAAAGTCGCTCTTTTCCCAGCCGCTGGTGCAGAACTTCTATCTGGCCGTGTTGGAGCGGGCCGCCGACCTCTGACGTCGACAGGCGCTCAGAAACCGGTGCCCGTCCGGGCACTCGTGTCCCGACACCAGCCGGCAAGCACGCCGACCCAGGCGGGATCGTCGTTGAGGCAGGGAATCAGCGTGAAGGAAACGCCCCCGGCCGCGAGGAAACTTTCCCTGCCGGCCATACCGATCTCCTCCAGGGTCTCCAGGTTGTCGGCCACGAAAGCCGGACAGGCCACTGCCAGGTGCCGCACGCCCCGACCGGGCAGAGCGCCGAGCACCTCGTCGGTGTAAGGCGAAAGCCACGGCAGGCGCCCGAGCCTGGACTGAAAGCTGATGGACCACTGGCCGTCGTCAATCTCGAGGCGTCGGGCCAGCTCGCGCGACGTTACCC
>JASFLG010000282.1:0-6114 GCA_050118205.1 Pseudomonadales bacterium | reverse complement strand
GACTCGCGCACCTTCGTCGTCTCCGGGCCGGTGAGCAGGGCCGCCGGCCGCAGCTGGGCGCGCTCGTAGGACGCGAGCTCCGCTTCCAGGGCTGCAAGATCACGGCTCGGCGCGCCGTCATCCGCTCCGGCAGGCGCCTGCCCTTCCGGCGCATCGTCGGCCGGCTCCCCATCCGATGCGTCGGCATGCAGGTTCTGCCAGACGGTCTGCATGCCGCCCGCCGGGCTGCCCTCGCGCTGCAGCTGGCTTCGGCGGCGGAAGTACTCCGTGGTCTGCAGGTCGTAGGCACGCTCCGCGGCCAGCGCATCCACATCCGCGTCGGTCAGGTTCCTCAGGAACGTGCCCGCCATGACGGAGGTGACGTAACCCGCCTCCTCACGCCCCTGCTCGTGGGCGTAACCCGCGTCCGCGTCCAGCAGGCCGGCCGTGTCGTCCTCGCCGAAGAGCTTGAGCACCGAGTGACGATACGCGAGCCGGGCGAACACCGCCTCGCAGTAGTCGGGATAGTCGCGCCACAACGCCGTGACGCTGTCCTTCACCACGTCCCACTCGTCGTCGATCCGCACCCGCACGATGTAGCGGCCGACGGCCAGGGTGTGCTCGTCGAGCAGACGCGGCGCCATGTCGAAGTCGACGATCACCAGCAGCCGGGAGAAGGTCAGCGCGCAGAACTCATCACCGAGCTCGTAGAGCTTGTCGGCAACGAAACCGCTGCCGAGCCCGTTCCAGACTTCCAGCCAGCGCAGGAGCTCCGCCACCGAGAGCTGGTCGGGGTCGCCCGGTCTGGCGCCCGTCCACAGCGTCTCGTCGAGCAGGTGGACCAGCTGCGTGTGGGAAACATGCTCGATGAGCGGGCCCGCATCCTCGAGCCCCACGTCGTCCACCAGGTGCTTCAGCGTGTGTGGGTCGATGCGCTTGACGAAGGCGGGCAGGGCGGCGCTGGCGGTCATGGTCTCCATGAGCGCTCTGGCATTGGCGTTGGATCTGGGTACGGTCGGGCTCGGCATGACGGACATCCTCCACAGTGTCTATCATCGGTGCCCGGCTCCCCGGGCGGGCACCATTGGGGGGTCGCGCACCATACGCCCGCACCCGGTACGCCACAATGTACAAATCTTCAGCCAGCCGTGAGAAAATAGGTGTCACTTCCCGGGGGAGTCCAGTTCTGAAGCCGCACCGCCTCGCCTGTCTCCTGCTCAGCCTCTGCCTCGCCGTCCCCACTCTCGCTTCCGAAGTCCAGCTTGCTTCGGTGCACGCTGCCGTGGGCAATCTCGAGACGGGCAAGCTCCTCTACATCAAGAACGCGGATCGGGCCGTGCCCATCGCATCGGTCACCAAGCTCATGATGGCCATGGTCGTGCTGGATGCCCGTCAGCCGATGGACGAGTGGCTGCCGATTCTCGGCTGGCTCGAGAAGACCGGCAAGAACGCCTACTCGCGCCTGCGCGTCGGCTCCCAGAGCCGGCGGGACCAGCTGCTGAAGATCGCCCTGATGTCCTCGGAGAACCTCGCGGCCCATACGCTGGCCCGCTACTACCCGGGAGGTTTCGATGCGTTCGTCTCCGCCATGAACGCGAAGGCGAGATCGCTCGGCATGACCACCGCCACGTTCGATGATCCCACCGGGCTGTCCCTCGGCAACCAGGCGTCTGCCACGGACCTGTGGAAGATGCTGGCCGCGGCCTGGCATTACGATCTCATCCGCGCCTACTCCACCACCTACCAGTACCAGGCGAGATTCCGCGGTCCCCGTTACAGCCTCGGCTACGGCAACACAAACCCGCTCACGGCGAGCAGCCGCTGGGACGTCCAGCTCTCCAAGACGGGGTACCTCAAGGAGTCGGGGCGCTGTCTGGTGATGGCGACGGACGTCGACGGCGAACCCATCGGCATGGTGTTCCTGAACAGCTTCGGCACGCGGACGCCCCTCGGCGATGCGGGCAGAACGCGCCGCTGGCTGACCAATGGCGACACCGGACACGTCGCCGGCGCGGCGCTCGACTATGAGCGGCAGACGGTTCGTACGCTCTACGGTTCTGCGGACGACTGATTAACAGGCTATAGTCCGGCCATACAGCGGTCTTTGGGGAGGGGGAGCCATGCCGATGCTGGTGATTGTCAATCTGGTCGCGTTTGCCGGCCTGATGGCGCTGCTGTTCAGCCTGCGCCGGCCCGGGTTCTCCCTGTCCCGCCAGATTCTGGCCGGCCTCGTGGCGGGCGTGATCTTCGGCTTCGCGTTGCAGCTCGTCTACCCCGGCGAGGAAGCCGTGATCAGTGGCACCCTGGAGTGGACGAACGTGATCGGCTCGAGCTACGTGAACCTCCTGAAGATGGTGATCATGCCGCTGGTGCTCGTCATGATGATCGCCGCTGTGGTGCGCATGCGCGATCTCAGCACGCTCGGCCGGATCGGCGGCAGCGTCATCGGGATTCTGGTCGGCACGACGATGGTCGCCGCCCTGGTCGGTATCCTCATCGCCAACGCCTTCGGTCTGACCGCCGAAGGCCTCACCGAGGGGGCACGGGAGCTGGAGCGCGCCGAAGTGCTCAGCCAGCGCTACGAGAGCGTAGCCGACCTCGGCCTGGCGGACATGCTGATCCGCTTCATTCCCTCCAACATCTTCGAGGACCTGACCGGCGCCCGACCCACGTCGATCATCGCCGTGGTGATCTTCGGGATCCTGTTCGGCATCGCCGCCCTGGCGGTTCGCCGGGACAACGCCGAACGGGGCGAAGCTATCGTCGAGTTCGTGGAAACGGCCCAGGCCATCGTCATGAAGCTGGTGCACATGATCATGGCGCTCACGCCATACGGGATCCTCGCCCTGATCACCAAGGTGGTGGCGGGCTCCGATGCGGCTGACATCCTGAACCTGCTCACCTTCATCGTCGCCTCCTACGTCGCCATCGCCATCATGTTCGCGGTGCATGCGGGGCTCGTCGCGTTCGCCGGAACCAACGTGATCGACTATTTCAAGACGGTGTGGCCCGTGCTCACCTTCGCGTTCACGTCGCGCAGCTCCGCGGCCACCATCCCGCTCAACGTGGAAACCCAGGTTGAGGAGCTCGGCGTGCGCACGCCGATCGCGAATCTGTCCGCAACCTTCGGAGCCACCATCGGCCAGAACGGCTGCGCCGGTATCTATCCGGCCATGCTGGCGGTGATGATCGCCCCGTCCATGGGGGTCGACCCGCTGAGCCTCTCCTTCATCACCGGCCTGGTGCTCATCGTCGCCATCTCCAGCTTCGGCGTCGCCGGGGTCGGCGGCGGCGCCACGTTTGCGGCGCTCATCGTGCTGCCGGCCATGGGATTTCCGGTGACCGTGGCGGCGCTGCTCATCTCCATCGAGCCGCTCATCGACATGGCCCGCACGGCGCTGAACGTGAACGGGGCGATGACCGCCGGCGTGCTCACCAACCGGATGCTCGGCCCAGAGGCGGTGCAGGAGCCGCTGGCCGAGCCGGGCTGACCCGACGACAGGAAGCGCGAGCGCACAGGAGGGAACCTCATGTCCGAGAAAACACCGATGGGCGGCGGGCCGTCCGGCGTCGCCGCCCAGCTCATCGACACCATTCGCCACAACGCCGGCACCGCCGTGGCCATGGGCGTGATCATGCTCATCGCCGGCATCCTGGCGCTGATCGCACCCGCCGTCGCCGGACTTTCCATCGCCATCCTGGTGGGATTCGCGCTCGCAATCTCCGGGATCAGCCAGTGCGTGCTGGCCTTCAAGGCAGGCGCCTTCGGTCGCGGCCTGGTGATGTTCGTGGTGGGGGTGCTGATGGTGATTGCCGGGTTCTTCATGATCGGCCAGCCCCTCGAGGGACTCCTCAGCCTGACGCTGCTGCTCACGGCCTATCTCGTTGCCACCGGCATCCTAGAGATCATCGTCGCCTTTCAGCTGCGCCCCGCCCAGGGCTGGGGCCTGCAGCTCGCCAACGGGATCATCACCCTGCTGCTCGGCGCGCTGCTGTGGGCGCAGTTTCCGCTGTCCGGGGTCTGGGCCGTTGGGATCATCTTCGGCGTCAAGATGATCTTCAGCGGCGCGGCGCTCATCGCCATCGGCCGGTCGGTGAGGAAAGGCGCGGAAGCCGCCTCCGGCTAGCGGGATCGGGCTCCGGTAAACACTCGCCTCGAGCGGCGCTCGCGGAACCTGGCGGACGACCCGGGTCGCCCGCCAGGACGCGCAGTCCGTCAAGCGGCCTTGCCGCGCTGCATCGCGTGCACATCGGCCGCCGTCAGCGCCCGCCCCCCGATGCCCCAGTCGCCTTCCTTGACGTCCTCGATCAGGACGGGAAGGAAGTCGACGTCCGCTTCGACGTCGATCTCCAGTCCCCAGAGCTTGAGCCTGCCGCTGCGTATGGCCGTGCGATAGGTAAGGTCGCCCATCCGGATCTCGATCATGGTCACTCTGTGATTACCGAGCCACGGTCACGGCCAGGCCGCCGACGGCCAGCCCCTCGATCAGCCGTTCCCGGATTTCGGGGAACTTGACGCAATGCCCAATCAGCACATGGCCGCGGTCGGCGAAGTCCGGCTTCAGATCCAGGATCTCCCGAACGGCATTTTCGCTCTCGCCGGCCCGGCCGAGCAGGCCGAGCGTCGCCGCCCGGCTCAAGGGCGACCAGAAATACCCGATGCCGTCGAGCGCCCGCGCTTCTGCAAGCGCCTCTTCGTAGTGGCCCTCGCGGACGTGATCGAGCCAGAGTGCGTAGCGCACGAACCGACGGTAGAAAGGGTTTTCGCGAATGGCCTCGTTTGCCAGGCGCGCACCTCGTTCCCAGTCGCCCAGAAGCACCAGCAGATAGCCCATGGCGTCCTTGAAGAGGATCGAGTCCGGGTGCAGGGCCAGCGCCGCGTTCACTTCGCCGCGGGCAGCTTCCAGTTCGTCCGCGAGCATCCAGGCGCGTGCCAGCACGAGGCGGCTCATCTGGTTGCCGGGTAGCTGATGCGCGCCATCCTGTGCCAGCTGCAGCGTCTCATCGAGCGGTGTCCGCGCCACGTCGAAGAACTCGAGCGCGATGTTGTCGATGTACATGAGCGCGAGCATCGTGCTGACGAGCCCGCACGCCGGATCCGTTGCGTGCGCCTGTCGAAGCGCCGCGAGGGCTGTGCCGTAGCTTTCGCCGTCCAGCTTGAGCTGGTAAGCGTAGCCTTTCAGGATGGCCTGATAGCTGCCCGTTAGTGGTGCGGACGACTGCTCTGGCACAGCCGACAGCGCGCGAAAAATAATGCCGTGTGCCGAACCGATCTGTGCCGCTATCGCCGCCGCCGCGTTTTCCTGGAACGAGAGCAGGTCGATCTCTTGCAGCGGCGCCTTGACCGTGTCGACCCAAAGCTGTTCGCCGGTCCGCGCCGAAAGCAGCTGCACCACGACCTTGACCGTCGAGCCGCTCGCGAACACGCTGCCTTGCACGACGAAGTCGGGCGCGGAGCCGGTTGCGCCGCCCCGCTGCGCCGCATCGTCGGACAACATGACCCGCAGGTCGCCACAGTTGCCGAGCTCGATCGCCAGTTCCGTCGCGAGGCCGCTCGCGAGATAGATCAGTTCCGGGTCGTGTGTGCAATCGGTGAGGGGGCGGACCAGTACCGACGGCCAGTCGCCGACCTCTGGTTGCGCGGCAACGCCTGACGCTCCGGCATCGCTGTCAACTTCGGCGGGACCGGACGAAAATACGGCGACATAGCACCCTTTCGGAATGTCGATACGCACCGGGTCGCCGGCGCCTGCGACGAGGTAGTAGCGCTCGAGCGCTCGCCGGAGACGGCCGGCCTGGACCCGAACGACGGGGTCGTGTGCGGGATCGAAATCGGCGTCGCGGCCGAAGACGTCGGTCGCGATCGTGTAGCCTTTGAGTTGCGCTGTATTGCCGGCCAGCGTCTCGTTCACGACGTGGGACAGGAGATTCCGCATGCGCTCCGTCGCTTTGAATTCCGGATGATCGAGGATGCGCTCGAGCTGCGATCGGATTGCGCGCCGGGACAGCGGCGACCGCCGCTGTGGCTCGCACGATTCCTCGGATGTCTGGAGCGCCTTGCCCATGAATCACCATTGCCGGTTCCCGTCCGGGACGGCTCTTCGACTACATTTGTAGCTAACAGTATACCGGTAC
>JASFLG010000281.1:0-6137 GCA_050118205.1 Pseudomonadales bacterium | reverse complement strand
ACCGACGCAGCGTCGGCCGAAGCAGAGATCCTCGAAAGCCTCGGCGACCGGGTGGTGATCAAACCGCTGCGTCAGGGCTCGGCCATCGGGGTCACCCGCATCGCCAACGCCGGTGATCTGAAAGCAGGTCTCGCCGCCGCGCTGGCCCTGGGAGACGGGGTGCTGGTGGAGCCCTACGTGCTGGGGAGGGAGATCACCGTGGGTGTGCTCGACCTCCACGAAGAGGCACCTGTCGTGTTTCCGGTCATCGAAATCCGCACGGCCCCGGATCAGTGGTACGACTACACCAACCGCTACGCGAAAGGAGCCAGCGAGCACATCATTCCCGCACGGCTGGCCGACACGCAGAACGAGACGTTGCAGCAGATCGCCCTCACCGCGCACCGCGCATTGAGTCTGAGGGATCTCTCCCGGGCCGACTTCATCGTCACCGACGATGACCGCATCGTGCTGCTCGAGGTGAACACGCTACCGGGCATGACGCCGACCAGCCTCTTTCCGGATGGCGCGCAGGCGCTCGGAATCGACTTTCCGACTCTTGTCGACCGGCTTGTCAGGAGCGCGCTCGACCGCTACAGATCGTAACCCCGCTCGTTGTGCTGGGTGATGTCGAGCCCTTCGACTTCCTCTTCCTCGAGCACCCGATTGCCCACCAGCACGTCGACCGCCTTGAGCAGCGCAAAGCTCACCACGGCAGTGTAGGCAAGCGTGGCAAACACGCCCAGCGCCTGAATACCGAGCTGACCGACGATATCGATGTCCTCCTGGCCCGCAAGCAGGCCCAGCGCGTTGCTGGCAAAGACTGCCGTCAGCAGCGTGCCGAGAATCCCGCCAACGCCGTGGACCGGGAAGACGTCCAGCGAGTCGTCGATCCTGAGCGTCCGCTTCAGGTAGTTGGTCGCGGCAAAGCAGACCAGACCGGCAGCGATGCCGATCACCAGCGCGCCCCCCGGACCCACGTAGCCGGACGCCGGGGTGATGGTACCGAGACCCGCAACCATTCCGGTGACCGCGCCGAGAGCGCTCGGTTTGTCGAAGCGAATCCACTCACACATCATCCAGGTGAACGCTCCGGCCGCCGCCGAGGTATGGGTGACGAGCATGGCCATGGCCGCATCGCCGTTGGCGGCCAGCGCGCTGCCACCGTTGAAGCCGAACCATCCGACCCAGAGCATGCCGGCGCCCGCGATGGTCAGCGTCATGTTGTGCGGCATCATGGCCTGATCGGGAAACCCCCGCCGGTTGCCGAGGGTGAGTGCGGCGACGATGGCCGCGGTGCCGGCCGTGATGTGTACGACCGTGCCGCCGGCGAAGTCCATCAGGCCCATCCGGCCGAGCCAGCCGCCACCCCACACCCAGTGACACACCGGTGCATACACGACCAGCATCCACAAGGCGCTGAACAGCAGCACGGCCGAGAACCGCATCCGTTCCGCGAAACCACCGATGATGAGCGCCGGCGTGATGATCGCGAAGGTCATCTGAAAGAGCGCGAATGCCGTCTCAGGAATATCGCCCGAAAGCGTCCCTTCCTGCACCCCGTTCATGAAGGCCTTGGAAAGGCCACCGATCACCCCGTACCCCTGATCGTCGAAGGCCAGGCTGTAACCCACGACGACCCACAAAAGCGACATCAGGCAGGTAATCGAGAAGCACTGCATCAGCACGCTCAGTACGTTCTTCCCCCGGACCAGACCGCCGTAGAACAGCGACAGACCCGGAATGGTCATGAAGAGTACGAGCGCCGTGGCTGTCAGCATCCACGCCGTGTTCGCGCCGTCGAGCATGGTAACCCCCTCCCCCTTTGAGTGAGCTTCTTGTGTTTCTGGCTGGCGGGAAGATTACTGGAGATGGGTAGGGCTTGAAAGCCTGCGGTGCGCCACTCTGTCATGCCCCGGGCCGGTCGCCGCCTCTCTCCCGGAGCAGTCTCCCGGTCAATGGAGTATAGTGCGCCGCTCCACCTGGGAACGTATCCTGCCTCTGCGATCTAAAGAGGGGAGATCCGGGGAGCCGGGGTCCAGGAATCAGCGACCGACGATCAGGAGCCGAAGACCATCAACAGGGCATCACGAGGATGGAAGCAGTAGAAACGATCCAGCAGGAGCGGGTCGGCGCGGTCACCGGCTGGCTGTCGAAGCGCATCATCGGTCAGGAAGTGCTGCTCGAACGGCTCATGACCGCCCTGCTCTGCGGCGGTCACCTGCTGGTCGAAGGGGCACCGGGTCTTGCCAAGACGCGCGCCATCAAGGAGCTTGCCGCGGCCGTCGACGGTGATTTCCACCGCATCCAGTTCACGCCGGACCTGCTGCCTTCCGACGTGACCGGCACCGAGGTGTACCGGCCGGAGGACGGCTCCTTCAAGTTCCAGCCGGGCCCTGTGTTCCACAACCTTCTGCTCGCGGACGAGGTGAACCGCGCGCCGGCCAAGGTGCAGTCGGCGCTCCTCGAGGCCATGGCCGAGCACCAGGTCAGCGTTGGTCGGGAGACGTTCCCGCTGCCGGATCTGTTCCTGGTGATGGCGACCCAGAACCCCATCGAGCAGGAAGGCACGTATCCCCTGCCCGAGGCGCAACTGGACCGGTTTCTGATGCATGTGCACGTCTCGTACCCGAACGAGGCTGCCGAGACGGAGATCCTGCATCTGGTGCGCGCGGAGACGGGCCGGGTCGCAGACGAGATGCAGGCGCCCTTCCGGCTGACCCAGGAGGACATCTTTGCGGCACGTCAGTCGATCCTCGGGATGTACATGGCAGAGCCCATCGAGCGCTACATCGTGGCGCTGATCATGGCCTCCCGGGAGGCTCGGGGAGAACTCTCCCAGTGGCTCGAGTTCGGCGCCAGTCCGCGCGGCACGATCGCGCTCGACCAGTGCGCGAGAACCCTTGCCTGGCTCGACAACCGTGATTTCGTGACCCCGGAGGACGTGCAGGCGATCGCTCACGACGTGCTGCGCCACCGTCTGATCCTGACCTTCGATGCGGAAGCCCAAGGCGTAACAGCGGATGACGTCATCGACATTCTCATCAACCAGGTCCCTGTCCCCTAGGAGTCTGCTGGGCGCGGTGGCGGACGAGCCCATTCTGCATGGCGCCTACGTGGCGCTGGACGACCTGTTCCGGCTCCGTTACCGGAGGCTGCCGGCACCGTCGCATACGGCCCGGGTCATGGGCAGCCAGGCGGGCAGCCGGCTCTCCAAGCTGCGTGGTCGAGGCATCGACTTTTCCGAGGTTCGCGCCTATCAGCCCGGTGACGACGTGCGCACCATTGACTGGCGGGTCACGGCGAGGAAGAACAAGCCGCACACGAAGGTCTTCCGGGAGGAACGGGAACGGCTGACCCTGATCGTGGTCGACCAGACCCAGAGCATGTTCTTCGGCTCGGAGGTCCGTCTGAAATCCGTGGCCGCCGCCGAGCTCGCCGCTCTCGGCGCCTGGCAGGCCCTGCAGCACAACGACCGCGTCGGCGGCATCGTGATCGGCAACGATGCCTACGCGGCGCACAAGCCCTATCGCAACGTGAAGTCAGTGGCGCGTTTTCTCGGTGATCTGGTGAAAATGAACACGGCGTTGGCGCGTGGGGGAACGCACCCGTCGAAGGATCACTTCGCTCGAGCGCTCGGGCAGATCCGACGCCTGGCGCGCAACAACTACCGGATCTACTTCATCAGCGACTTTCAGCCACTGGGCGATCACTGGCGCGAGGCGTTCAGAAGCCTGTCTCGGCACAACGAGGTGATCGCCATCCGCGTCTTCGATCCGCTGGAAAGCGAGCTGCCTCCCGCCGACAGCTATACGGTGACGGACGGTGCGCACCGGCTGCAGTTCCATGCCGGCAATCCACGTCTGCGCGAGCGCTACCACAGCCGGTTCGTCACCCAGGAAGAGCATCTGAAGACCATCTGTCAGCAGACTCTGGTGGATTACGTCAGCGTCCCCACCAGCGAGCCCATCGTTCGGCTGCCGGGGTGGAACTGATGCAGCCCGACCTCCTGCAGCAGCTGCGCGACATTCATCTCCCGGCGGAGCCCCTCTGGTGGCCACCCGCGCCCGGATGGTGGCTGCTGGGGCTGCTCGCTCTGGCCGGGATCGCCTACCTCGGGGTGCTCGCGCACCGCGCCTTGCAGCGCCGCCGCCCGATCCGCGCCGCGCGGCGATACTACGCATCGCTGTATGCCGCCTACCAGCGCGGCGAGCTCGACGACCGCGACTATCTCGACGGGGCCAACGAGCTGCTGAAACGTCTGTATGTTCACGGCCTCCAGGAGGACGCGGCACGGCGGGCCAACGATGTGGACTGGCTCGCCTTTCTCGATGCCAGGAGTGGCGGCACGAGTTTCCGCGAAGGTGTGGGCCGCCAGCTGGGCAACCAGCGGTTCAGTCGGCATCCTGAAATCGACCCGGAGGCCCTGCACCCGCTGATCGAGCGGCTGTTCCGGGCAGCACGACTGTGATCGAGTGGGTCTGGCCATGGATGTTCGCGCTCGCGCCGCTGCCACTGCTCGTGCGCTGGTGGCTGACTCCGGTGGAGCGCCAGCAGGCCGCGCTGACCGTGCCGACCGTCGCCAGCTTTCGACTCGACGATGCATCCCGGACAGGGCCGCAGCAGAGCCGGATCGCATGGCGCGCCCTCCTGCTCTGGCTGATCTGGATGGCCCTGGTCACCGCCATGGCGCGTCCGCAGTGGACGGGAGAGCCTGTCTCCCTGCCGACCACCGGCCGTGACCTCATGCTCGCCGTGGACATCTCCGGCAGCATGGGTACCGAAGACCTGCAGCTCGGCGGGCAGCTGGTCAACCGGCTCACCGTGGTCAAGAACGTGGTCGGCCAGTTCATCGAGGCCCGTGAAGGCGACCGGGTCGGTCTCATCCTGTTCGGCACCAACGCCTACCTGCAGGCGCCGCTGACCTTCGATCTGCAAACGGTCGACCGGCTCCTGGTGGAAGCGCCGGTTGGCATCGCCGGCGGTAAAACGGCGATCGGTGACGCCATCGGTCTGGCGGTAAAGCGGTTACGGCAGCGACCCCAGGGCGACCGGGTGCTGATCCTGCTCACGGACGGCGCGAACAACGTCGGCGAGGTCGCTCCGGTAAAAGCCGCGGAGCTCGCAGCACAGGACGGCATCCGGATCTACACGATCGGTGTCGGCGCGGACGAGATGCGCCTGCCGAGCCTGCTCGGGGTATTCGGCTCCCGGGTGGTGAACCCGTCCGCTGAGCTCGATGAGGACACCCTCACCAGGATCGCCGAGATCACCGGCGGTCGCTACTTCCGTGCCCAGAACACCGCCAAGCTGGTGGAGATCTACGGGATCATCGACGCGCTGGAACCCATCGAACAGGAGGCGGAGACCTACCGCCCGATTGCCGTGCTTTACTACTGGCCAATGGGGCTCGCCTGGTCGCTCTTTCTGCTGCTCATCGTTTCCGACTGGCGCGGCTGGGGCCGGGACTAGGCGATGGAGGGCCTCGTATTCATCCGTCCCTGGTGGCTGCTCGGCGTCATTCCCGTGATCGTGCTCGCTGCCCTCTGGGCACGCCGGCGCATGGCAGCATCCCACTGGGAAACCAGCATCGATCCGGATTTGCTGAGCGTGCTTCTCGAACCCGGCAGCCGGACGAGCTTCCGACGTATGGCATGGCTCGTGGCGGGTGCCCTGGCCATCGCCACCGTGGGGCTCGCCGGACCCGCCTGGCAGAAGCTTCCGCATCCCGTGGAGGAGAAGCGCGACGCGCTGGTCATCGTCTTCGACCTGTCGCTCTCCATGTTCGCCCAGGACGTCCGGCCTTCCCGGCTGGTGCGGGCAAGGCAGAAGATCACCGACGTGCTGCGTATGCGCAAGGAAGGCTACACGGCTCTCGTGGCCTACGCCGGCGACGCGCACACGGTGGCGCCACTCACCGACGACGTCCACACCATCGAGAACCTCCTCGCCGCCCTGAACCCGGCCATGATGCCCGTTCTCGGCAGTGATCTCGGCAGCGCGCTCACCGTGACCCGCGAGCTCTTCGAGAATGCCCACATCGTTCAGGGCCGGGTGCTGCTGGTCACGGACGGCATCGACGATCCGAGCAGTGCGCGCGTCCTGTGCGAGCGTAACTTTCCGCTGTCGATCCTCGGCGTGGGCACCGAGCACGGCGG
>JASFLG010000280.1:0-6183 GCA_050118205.1 Pseudomonadales bacterium | reverse complement strand
CCTCGCGTTATGGCATCGAGCTGGCCGAGCGACTCGCCGCGGAGCTCACCCGGGCGGGTGCCGTGGTGATCAGCGGTCTGGCGCTGGGCGTGGATGCCGCGGCCCACCGCGGGGCGCTGGCTGCCGGCGGCCGCACCGCCGCCGTGCTCGGCAGCGGCCTGGATCGCCTCGCACCGCTGGCCAACGCGCCGCTCGCCAGGGACGTGCTCGCCGGTGACGGGTTGCTGGTGAGCGAGTACGCGCCCGAGGTGACCGCGGCGCCCTATCGATTCCCCGAGCGCAACCGACTGATCGCCGGTCTCGGTGTCGGCGTGGTGGTGATCGAGGCTTCGGAGAAGAGCGGCTCTCTGATCACGGCGCGGATTGCCGCCGAGCAGGGTCGGGAGGTCATGGCCGTGCCGGGGGCGCCGGGCCTGCCGAACAGCCGGGGCGCGAACGCCCTGATCAAGGCGGGCGCGGCCCTGGTCGAGTCCGCGGAGGACGTGCTGATCGCCCTGGGGCGGGAACTGCCCGGATTCGCGTTGCCGGAGGGCCCGACGTCCGCCGCGCTCACCGCGGAGCTGGCGGCGGTGCTGGACCGTCTCGACGGGCGCGCTCAGAGCCTGGAGGCGCTGGTCGAGAGCACGGGCCTGGATGCCCAGGACTGCGCGGTGGCCCTGACCGAGCTCGAGCTCGGTGGGTTTGTCCAGCGCGTGACCGACGGGTATATTCGGCGCCCTTCCCGGTACTGAGTCGGAGGCGTTCGGATGAACTTCGTGGCAATCCTGATGGGGTCGGATAGCGACTGGCCCGTCATGCAGGCAGCGGTGGAGGTGTTGAAGTCCCTGGACATCGCACACGAGGTCCGCGTCACCTCCGCTCACCGCACCCCCGTGGATACCGCCGAGTACGTGGCGGATGCGGCGGAGCGCGGCTGCCAGGTATTCATCTGCGCGGCGGGCATGGCCGCACACCTGGCGGGCGCGGTGGCGGCCCATACCACGCGGCCGGTAATCGGCGTGCCCATCGACAGCGGGCCCCTCTCGGGGTTCGATGCGCTGCTGTCGACCGTGCAGATGCCCGGTGGTATCCCGGTGGCCACGGTGGCGGTCGGCAAGGCCGGCGCGAAGAACGCCGCTTATCTCGCCGGGCAGATGCTGGCCATTGCCGATGCCGGACTCGCCGAGCGGATCCGGAAGGACCGGGAAGAGAATCGCCAGAAGATCCGGCGTGCCAACGAGGCCCTGCAGGCGGAGCTCTGATCCGGCACCTGCATCCGCCACCGCACCCGCACCCAGTGTGAACCGCTGGCACCTCGAGCGGGCCGTGCGAGCGTTGCGGCTCGGCGGCGTCGTCCTGCACGCCACCGAGGGCGTCTGGGGGCTCGCCTGCGACCCGTTCGACGCGGCTGCCGTCCATCGGGTGCTGGACCTCAAGCAGCGACCGGTGAGCAAGGGTCTGATCGTGATCGGTGCGTCCGCCGAGACGTTCGAGCCGGAGCTTGCCGCGGTTGCAGCGCCCGTGCGACGCCGGGTGCTCGCGGCCTGGCCGGGGGCTGTCACCTGGATCCTGCCGAACCGCACCTTCCCGCCGTGGATCACCGGAGGCCGTCCGGACGTTGCCGTTCGCGTGCCCGGCCATCCTCAGGCCCGTGCGCTGGCCGCCGCGTTCGGCGGGCCGCTGGTCTCCACCTCGGCGAATGCCGGCGGTCGTCCGCCGGCGACGCGGGCGATCGTGGCGCGGCGGCAGTTCCCGGGCGACTTTCCGCAAGCGAGCGACTACATTCTCCCGGGTGAGGTGCTCACCCCCGGGGCGGCAAGTCAGATCCGTACCCTGTCCGGTGCGGTGCTGCGCCCCTGAGCGAGCCGATCGAGGACTTGCGGGACGGGTTTGTGCAAAACGGGTTCAAATGGATCGCTACGCGGTAATCGGAAATCCGGTGACACACTCCCTGTCGCCGCGGATTCACCAGGCCTTCGCCGCGCAGACCGGGGCGAGCATCCGCTACGAGCGTATCGAAGCGCCGCTGGACGGTTTCGTGCGCACGGTCGACGAATTCTTTGCCGGCGGTGGCGCGGGCTGCAACGTGACCGTGCCGTTCAAGGGCGAGGCGGCGGCGTGGGTGGGCCGGTTGCATCCAGATGCCGCCTTCGCGGACGCGGTGAACACCATCGTCCCCGACGCCGGGGGCGCCTTCGTGGGTCACAACACCGACGGGGGCGGTCTGGTCGCGGATCTGACGCGGCTGCTTGGCGGGGAACGGGCTGCCTCGGTGCTGCTGCTCGGGGCGGGCGGCGCCGCGCGCGGGGTGGCGAAGCCGCTGCTCGACTCGGTGGCCGCTGAGCTCACCATCGCCAATCGCACGGATTCGAAGGCGCACGCCCTCGCAAAGCGGCTCTCCGCCACAGGGGGTGCCGTTCGGGCCTGTGCCTTCGCCGAGCTCGCCGGTCCGTACGATCTGATCATCAATGCCACCTCCGCGGGGCTCACCGACGCCGTGCCCGAGGTCGGCACCGACGTTGCGTGCGGCGCGTTCTGCTACGACATGGTCTATGGGCGGGATACGGCCTTCTGTCGCTGGGCGCGTGCGGCCGGGGCGCGGCGCACGGAGGACGGCCTCGGCATGCTGGTCGGGCAGGCGGCGCTCGCATTCGAGCTCTGGCGCGGGATCCGGCCGGACACCGAGCCGGTGCGGCTGGCGCTGCGGGATGCGCTCGAGCGGGGCACGCTGCCATGACGAAGCGTCCGCGGACGCCGCGTCCGCGCTTCATCGCCGGCGCCGTCTGCCCCGCCTGCGGCGCCATGGACCGACTCCAGGTCATCGCCAGCGGCGACGACCGCGTGCGGCGCTGCGTGGCCTGCGGTCACGAGGATCGCCTCGAGGCCGTTACGAGCCGGCCGCCGAAATCCCGTCTCGACGGCGGCCTGAAACGGCCTGCCGACCCCGAATCACGGCCGGTGCGTATTGTCGGTACCGACAAAGCGCGGCCGCCGGCCGACGGCTCGGAGCCCGATGAAGGCGCCTGACCGCGCCTGCAAGATTGTCGGTCTAAGACGTTGATACCGTGGCAATACCGTCGGCATTTATTGTCAATCCGGGGCACCGCAGTATAATTGCGCCGCCAGTCAGGGGTGCTGGTGGAGAGTCGGACTCGCTGCGGGGTTTGGGGGAATCGGTCAGCGGGCGTCGAGCTTTTCACGATCGGGGGTGGACATTCCCAGGTGCATCGGTATGGCACGTGTCGTGCCGATCGTTCGTCGCGCCGCCTGACTGCAGAGAATTCTCAAGGATACGCAAGGTGCCCAAGGTGAATATAAGTAGGCTCACGCCAATGGCCCGGCTTTGTTTCGGGATTGTTCTTGCTCTGGTGGCGGCGACCGCAGGTGCAGACGAGTTCAACATGCGGCAAGGCGTCACGGACATCAGCCACGCCGTGTACGACCTCCACATGTACATTTTCTGGATCTGCGTGGTGATCGGCATCATCGTGTTCGGCGCCATGTTCTGGTCGCTGATCCATCACCGCAAGTCGGCCGGCGCGGTGGCCGCGCAGTTTCACGAGAGTACCCGGCTCGAGATCGCCTGGACCCTGGTGCCGACGTTGATCCTCATTGCCATCGCATGGCCCGCCACCCAGGTGCTGGTCGCCATGTACGACACCGGCGGCGAGGATCTGACGGTGGAGGTGCGTGGCTATCAATGGAAGTGGCAGTACAAGTACCTCGACGAGGACTACAACACCACCTTCGGTTACTTCTCGAACCTGGCCACACCCCAGGACGAGATCCACGGCAAGACGGCCAAGGGCGAGTGGTATCTCCTGGATGTCGATCAGCCGCTGCGTATCCCCACCAACCGCAAGGTCCGTTTTCTGATCACCGCCGAGGACGTGATCCATTCCTGGTGGGTCCCCGATTTCGGCATCAAGCGTGACGCCATCCCGGGCATTCTGAACGACCTCTGGGCCATCGTGCCGGAGCCGGGCATCTACCGCGGCCAGTGCACGGAGCTGTGCGGGCAGAATCACGGCTTCATGCCGGTGGTGGTCCAGGCCATGCCGGGGGACGAGTTCGACTCCTGGTATGCGGACCGTCTGGCGCAGGAAGAGCAACGCAAAGAAGCGCTTTCGAAGACGTTCACGCCCGAAGAGCTCATGGCCCAGGGCGAGCAGGTGTACACCACCTACTGTTCCTCCTGTCACATGCCGAACGGTCAGGGCGTGCCGCCCGTGTTCCCGGCGCTCGATGGCAGCCCCATCGCCACGGGCCCCCGGAACGAGCACCTCAACGTGGTCGTGAACGGGCGGACCGGCACGGCCATGCAGGCGTTCGGCAAGCAGCTCGACGCGGCTCAGATCGCGGCCGTCGTGCACTACGAGCGGCACTCCTGGGGCAACAAGACAGACGACGTGACCCAGCCGAGGGACGTCATCGAATTCATGGGCCAATAACGAGGTAGGGAGCAATGAGTGAAGTTGTAGTAGCAGGACACGACGAGCACCACGACCATGGCCCGGACAAGGGCCTGGCCCGGTGGCTCTTCACCACCAACCACAAGGACATCGGCACGCTCTACCTCTGGTTCAGCTTTCTGATGTTCCTGATCGGCGGCACACTCGCGCTGATCGTGCGGGCGGAGCTGTTCCAGCCCGGGCTTCAGTTCCTCGAGCCCAATTTCTTCAACCAGATGACGACCAACCACGGTCTCATCATGGTGTTCGGGGCGATCATGCCGGGATTCGTGGGGCTGGCCAACTGGCTGGTGCCGATGATGGTCGGCGCACCGGACATGGCCCTGCCGCGTTTGAACAACCTCTCCTTCTGGATCCTGCCGTTCGCGTTCACCCTGCTGATCTCCACCCTGTTCATGGATGCAGGCGGTCCGAACTTCGGATGGACGTTCTACGCGCCCCTGTCCACCACCTATGCACCGGAGACGGTGACCTACTTCATCTTCGGTGTGCACATGATGGGTGCGTCATCGATCATGGGCTCGATCAACATCATCGCCACCATTCTGAACATGCGCGCGCCGGGCATGACGCTCATGAAGATGCCGCTGTTCGTCTGGACGTGGCTGATCACGGCATATCTGCTTCTGGCGGTGATGCCGGTGCTCGCCGGTGCGGTCACCATGATGCTGTTCGACATTCACTTCGGCACCAGCTTCTTCAACGCCGCGGGCGGTGGTGATCCCGTGATGTTCCAGCACATCTTCTGGTTCTTCGGGCACCCCGAGGTGTACATCATGATCCTGCCGGCCTTCGGCGTGGTCTCCCAGATCATCCCGACGTTCAGCCGCAAACCGCTGTTCGGCTACGACTCCATGGTCTACGCCACCGCCTCCATCGCGTTTCTGTCGTTCATCGTCTGGGCGCACCACATGTTCACGGTCGGCATGCCGCTGGCGGGGCAGCTGTTCTTCATGTACTCGACGATGCTCATCGCGGTGCCCACCGGCGTGAAGGTGTTCAACTGGGTGGCCACCATGTGGCGCGGGTCCATGACCTTCGAGACACCCATGCTGTTCGCGATCGCGTTCGTGGTCCTGTTTACCATCGGTGGCTTCTCCGGCCTGATGCTCGCCATCACGCCGGCGGACTACCAGTATCACGATACCTACTTCGTGGTGGCGCACTTCCACTACGTGCTGGTGCCGGGCGCACTGTTCTCCATCATCGCCGCCGTGTACTACTGGCTGCCGAAGTGGTGCGGGCGCATGTATGACGAGTCTCTCGGCAAGCTGCACTTCTGGCTGTCTTTCATCGGCGTGAACGTCACGTTCTTCCCGCAGCACTTCTCGGGCCTCGCCGGCATGCCGCGGCGCATTCCCGACTACGCGCTGCAGTTCGCCGACTTCAACATGGTGTCGACGATCGGTGCGTTCATGTTCGGCTTCTCGCAGCTGTTTTTCCTGTACATCGTCATCAAGGCGATCCGCAGCGGCAAGCCGGCGACCGACCGTGTCTGGGACGGGGCGCACGGCCTCGAGTGGACGCTGCCGTCACCGGCGCCGTACCACAGCTTCACGCACCCGCCGAAAGTCACGGACGCGGAAGCGCACTCTTAAGATCGGCAACGGACGTCGGGGAAACGGTATGAGCGGTCCCAGCAACTCGACCACGGTGAAGAAGCTGATTCTCGTCGTGGTCGGCATGTTCGGTTTCGGATGGGCGCTCATACCCCTGTACAACCTGGTCTGTG
>JASFLG010000279.1:0-6218 GCA_050118205.1 Pseudomonadales bacterium | reverse complement strand
TGCGCTGAGGTCCGTCCCCGCTATGTGTGAACGCGCCGCCATACGGCGGCGACTTTCATCCTTGACGCGGGAAGACGATACTTGCGGATGAGACCAGCCTTCAAGGGAGCACGATGAGCGAGCAGCACAGCACAGAGGAACGCATGGAGCCGATCCGTTATGTGGAGGCTCTGGGCCGCTACTACGGCGCCATGGGCCACCCGCCGTACCGCTGGACCATCAACGAAGACGCGCCCTGGCACCCTCTCCCGAAGCCGGTGCGCGAGTGCCGGGTAACCATGCTGACCTCGGGAGGCATCTCGCTGTGCAGCCTGCCTGGATTCGAACCGATGGCCCGTAACGACCACCGGCTCGACGAGATTCCCCGTTCCGCGGGTTCGGATGACTTCCAGATCCACGATGCGTACTACGATCACAGCGATGCGGATCGTGACATCAACTGTCAGTTTCCCATCGACCGGTTGCGCGAGCTGGCAGCGGCGGGGGAGATCGGCAGCCTGGCGCCGAGATTCTGGAGCGGTTTCATGGGTCGGATCTACGATCGGACCCGGGTCCTGGAGGAGTCCGCGCCGGCTTACGTTGCGGAGCTCAAGAAAGACGAGGTGGATCTTCTGATCGCCGTCCCGGCGTGACCCCTCGACCACCAGACCGTGGGTCTGGTCTGCAGGGTCGTCGAGGCCGCGGGTATCAGCACCGTGTGCATTTCCACAGGCCGTGATCTCACCGCGCAGGTACGGCCGCCGCGCAGCGTGTTCGTGAACTTTCCGATGGGTAACGCGTTCGGCAAGCCTTTCGACCGGGACATGCAGCTCACCGTGCTGCGCGCGGCGCTCGATCTGGCCGAGAACGCGGTCGAGCCGGGCGTGCTGGTCGATCTGCCCTACGTCTGGCCGGAGCCTTTCGACTTCAATCCGGGTGCGGCGAACATGTAACGACCGGCGTCAGGCCGGTTCGAAACGCAGCAGGGTCACCTCGTCCGAGACACGGTCGAAGAAGGGTTTGAGCGGCATGCCGATGCGGATGTCGTCGTCGGCCACGTTGACCAGCGTGCTGGTCAGGCGCACGCCTTCCTCGAGCTCCACCACCGCCAGATGCTGGGGCACGTCGTCGGCGAAGTGGGGCGACGTGGGCTGGTGCGTGATCGTGAACGTGTACAGGGATCCCTTCCCCGAAACCTCGTGCCAGGAGAGCGATTCGGACAGGCAGTGGTTGCAGTGGCTGCGCGGATAGAAGACCCACTGTCCGCAATCGTCGCAGCGCTGCAGGCGGATCCGGCCCTCGCGAAGACCTTCCCAGAACGGCCGGGTGACAGGCGTTTCCCGCGGCAGCGGTTTTTCCAGCTGAATCTCCATCCTTATCCTCCCGCCAGAATCAGGGCGCTCTGCTCACTCATCACGCCCCCGGTTCCCGAGACGTAGACGGTGTCGCAGTCCGTCACCTGGCGACCGTCGGCCCGCCCCATGAGCTGGCGGGCGGCTTCCACCACCTGGGTCATGCCGCCGGCTGCGCCCGCCTGACCCATGCCCAGCTGACCACCGTGCGTGTTCAGGGGAAAATCGCCGGCCCAGGTCAGGTCGTGCTCGCGGAGAAAGCGCATCCCGTCCCCCTTGGCGCAGAAACCGGCGTCCTCCAGCGTAAGGAGCACGGTGATGGTGTAGCAGTCGTAGATCTCGGCGGCGTCCACGTCGTCCGGCGTCACGCCCGCCATGGCGAAGGCCTGCGCCGACGCCGGACCGACCGGGGTGCGGCAGATGTCCTGGGCATAGGTGGGCGTCTTGATGGTGAGGTGCTCGCCGAATCCGGTGATTCGCACCGGCCGGTGGTTGCAGCGCTCGGCGATCTCTCTGGAAGCGACCACCACCGCGCCGCCGCCGGCCACGGGCATGACGATCTCCAGCATGTGCAGCGGATCTGCGATCATCCTGCTGCCGAGCACGTCTTCGATGGTAACGGGCTTTCCATAGAAGGCGGCCTGCGGATTCACGGCCGCGTTCGTGCGCTGATCCACGACCAGCTTGGCCATCGCCTCAGGATCGTAGCCGTACTCCGCGGCATAGCGTTGGGCGACCATGGCGTAGCCGCAGTTCTGTGCGAGATTGCCGTAGGGAATGTCGAACTCGGCCTGCGGAGACCCCCATCTGGGACTTGACGCGCCGAAGAACATCTCCGGATTCGGCGGTTTGGGATCGGGATCGTGTGGGATCGGCAGCGACGGCAGAGCGCACACCACGACGTCGCAGACGCCGAGCTCGATGGCCGCGGCTGCGCGCCAGATCATGCCGACGGCCGTGGCACCCCCCAGGTCGATGCGCTCGGCGAAGTTCACCGGCTGCCCGAGGTACTCGACGATGGTGGCCGGCGTGAACATGCCGGCTTCCCGGATGTCCGAGCAGCACACGCCGTTCACCCGATCCGGGGTGAGCCCCGCATCGGCGAGTGCGGCGCGCGTCAGCTCCGCCCACTGGCTGAGCATGAACTTGCGTGGCCCGTCGTACTTGCGCCGGTGCGGATACTCGGCGATGCCGACGATGGCCGCTTCTCCTCTCAATCCCATAGGTCCGATCCCTCTCGAGTCATGCCTGTTGGTGGAAGGTACCCGTTCTTCGCCAGGGCCGCAGCCTCCTGGCGAGATGTCGATGACGGTTCGCACCGGACGCCACGGTTCTGTACGATTCGGCGGGGGACAGGGGAGATACGGATGAACGTACTCAAGATTGTGCTGCAGGTGCTCGGCATCATCGTGCTGGTGCTTGCCGCCGCTATCGTGACTCTACGCATCGAGCATCGCAACGGGGACGGCCCGTCGATTCTCTTTCCGGGTGGCGCCTTCGTCACGGGCGAAGTGTACTCGGGCCCGGAGCCGGACTGGCGCTTCACCGACGACATTCCCGTCATCGAGCTGCAGATTGACGATCCGCTGAGCTCCCGCCGGACGTTCATCATGGAAAGCGATGGCAGGATTTATGTCCCGTCCGGATACATGCGCTCATTCCTGGGACGCATCTGGAAGGACTGGGCCTTTGAGGCGGCGGAAGGGGATGGCGCCGGCGCGATTCGGATCAACGGGATCCGATATCCGAGACGCCTCGTGCGCATCACGGAAGGCCCCGAGCTCGATGGCGTGGTGGCGAAGATGCGGCAGAAATACTCGCCGGAGATGACCCGTGAGGCGATCGAGTCCGGAGATGTCTGGATTTTCGAGCTGGCGCCACCGAAGGAGGGCTGATCCATGACCGCGAAGAACTATCTGCTTCTGTGCCTGGCGGTGGTGGTGCTCGTTCCACTGCTGGTGATGTTCGTTCCCGGCGTTGCGCAGGCGTTCGAGACGATCCTGCTGACCTTCCTGTCCACCACCGCGAGCTGACACCGGCCGGGCCGGGTAACCGGAGGTCGGTCGAGGCGCGGTTACGCGAGGGATCCCCCGTCGGCGACCAGCACGGTGCCGTTGCAGTAGGTGCCTTCACGGCTCAGAAAATAGATGGCTGCGGCGATCTCTTCGGGCCGGCCCGGCCGGCCGAGGGGCGACACCTGGTATCTCAGCTGCTCGTCGAGAAAGGGGTTGGCCGGGTCGTCCAGCACCGGACTCACCATCTCGGTGGCGACGAATCCGGGTGCGACGACGTTCGCCCGAATGTTTCTCGGGCCATAGGCCCGCGCCAGTGAACGGGTAAGGTTGATCACGCCGGCCTTGGTCACGGAGTACGTGTGGGCGTCGTCCATGCCCCGCAGCCCGCCACCGCTGGAGACGTTGACGATGTCGCCGCCGCCGTTGGCGAGAAACACGGGCAGGGCGGCATGGCAGGTGTAGTACACGGAATCCAGGTTGATGCGCATCACCTCCCGCCACATCTCCGGCGGTGTGTCCGCGAGGGCCGCCATGGCGCCCGGATGCTGGACGCCATAGGACCAGCCCACCCCGGCATTGTTCACCAGTGTGCACAGACGGCCGTGCCTGCCGGCCTCGGCGACCAGTGATTGCGCCACCTCGATGGTGCCCACGTCGCCCGCATGAGGGACGACGAATCCGGGCAGGTCCAGCGATTCGTCGCGCACCTCATCGAGCTTCTCCGGACGCCGGCCGTTGGCGATCACCGTGGCGCCGGCGGCCGCAAAGCGAAGCGTGGTAGCGCGGCCGATGCCCGTGCCGGCGCCGGTGACTATCACCACTTCGTCTCTTCTCATGCTCATAGAGTGTCCTCCTGGTGCAGCGGCCGGCACTCACTCCCGGCGCTCACGCATTGTTGCGCATGCGCGGAAGCTTTCAAACGGCGCGCGGGCTATGCTGCCTGGATCTCAGAGCGAAATGCCAGGGGGGAGTGATGCTCAAGCAGGAAAACTACAGGACCATGCGTATCGAGCGCCGCGATGCCGGCATCGTGGTCGTGACCTTGAACCGTCCGGAGCGTCTGAACGCGGTGAATGGCACCATGCATGCCGAGCTCGCACGATTCAGCCGGGACTTCGGCAACGACCGTGAGGCGCGGGTCCTGATCCTCACCGGAGAGGGACGCGCGTTCTGTGCCGGAGGTGACTTCAGTCCGGGCGATCCCATAGGCCAGAACCCGGAAGGACCGAACCTCATGGTGGAGGCCCGTCAGATCGTCGACCACATCCTCGAGTGCGAGAAGCCGATCATCGCTGCCGTCAACGGTTACGCCATGGGGCTGGGTGCCAACGTGGCGCTGCTTTGCGACGTGGTGGTCGCCGGACCGAACTCCGTGTTCGCGGATACCCACGTGAACATGGGGCTCGGCGCAGGCGACGGTGGCCAGCTCATCTGGCCTTTCCTCGTGGGCGTGAACCGCGCCAAGTACTACCTCATGACCGGCGATCGCGTCAGCGGCAGGGAGGCGTACGAGATCGGTCTGGCCAGTTTCTACGTGGCCGACAAGGACGACCTCATGCCGAAGGCCATGGAGATAGCCGAGCGGCTGGCGGCCGGCGCGCCGCTTGCCATCACGGCTTCGAAGATGGCGGTCAACGCCTATCTGCGGTCGGTTTCCAGCATGGTCATGCCCATGTGCCTCAAGTACGAGGAGCTGACCATGATGAGCGAGGATCACCGGGAGGCGGTGGCGGCCTTCCAGGAGAAGCGGGCGCCGAAGTTCAGCGGTCGCTGATGGCCCGTCCCGATGGGCTGGGGTATCTTCCGGGTTTCCGAGCGCGGGGTTCGAGCCATGCCGACGACAGATCAGAGCGAAGATGAAGCCTTCAGACGGCTGCTCGTCGAGGCCGAATCCGGCGACCAGGCCGCGTTCAACCGGATGATCGAGGTGGTTTATCCGGAGCTGAAACGCATGGCGCACTATCAGCTGGCAAAGGAGCGCGCCAACCATACCCTGAGCACCACGGCGATCGTTCACGAGGCCTACGAGCGATTCTCCGCGCAGGATGGACCATGGGCCGACAAGGCACACTTCATGCGCACTGCGGCCACCATCATGCGCCATCTCCTGGTCGACTATGCCCGTCGGCGCAATGCCGATAAACGCGGTGGCGGCGAGCAGCCGGTCACCCTCGAAGTGGACCGGGCGGGTAATCCCGCAGATCAGCTGGCCGTGCTCCAGCTCGAGGAAGCACTGGTGGAGATCTCCGAGATCGACCCGAGGCTGACCAGCGTGATCGAGTGCCGGCTGTTTGCCGGCCTGTCGGTGGCGGAAACGGCGGAGGCCCTCGACATGGCACCCCGGACCGTGGAGCGCGACTGGCAGCGCGCGAAGGGCTACATCAACAGGGCGCTGGAGGCGTAGCGCCACCGCCTGTCTCTCTCGGGCGGGCGGTGGCTGGCCGGGTTGCCTTGGTGCTGCATGCCGCCGGCGGCTTACAACGCCTGCTGGCAGTGGTACACCCGAACGCCTCCCGGGATCTTGCGCAGATCGCCCTGGATGGAGGAGTGGAAGAATCCCGACGGCGTGAGCCCCAGGCTGCAGGAGGGCTGGCTGGTCCGGCCGGTGGCATTACAGTTGTAGAAGCGCAGATTCGTCCGGTTGTAGCCCAGGTCTACCGGATTGCCATGCTCATCCTCGCCTGAGCGGCTCATGATGAACTCGCACTGATAACCACTGGCGCACTCATAGCCTTCGGATGCACAGGTGTGCTCGAAGAACTGGCGGGTCTCCAGGCGTTTCGGTATCGGCTTCGCGCTGACGGTATAGCTCGGCTTGTCGAGGGACGACGGGATCGGTGCGCGTTGCAGCTCCGCGGCACCCGCGCTCGTG
>JASFLG010000278.1:0-6226 GCA_050118205.1 Pseudomonadales bacterium | reverse complement strand
CAGACACATCCGAAACGATCCGCGTGTGAGCGCGGCACACACCGTGGGCGAGGAAGTCTCGGTTGTCGTGCACGGCGTGGCTCGCGAGATCGATACGTCCACGGGCGACTTCGAGCGGCTCCACGAGTACTGTCGGCAGGTCTATGGGCCCGACTACGACAGCTGGGGGTACTGGGGAACGGCACCGTTCGCCTGGATCGAGCCGGAGCGGATGTATGCCATCCGTATACGCCACGACGCTTAGAGGGCTGACACGAAATGAGTAAGCCTTCCTCCACAAAGACAGGGTCGAGAGCGACCGATCTGATGCGCTTCTCGGCGGTGTCCGTTCGCGATGCCGCAGTGGACGCCTGGTTCGATGAGCGGCAGGGCGAGCTCGGTGAGATCGCCCGGCACTGGTTCGAATCGTTGCGGAGCATGGGGGACGACGTTCGGGAGCTGCTGCACGACGGCTGTCCGGTGGCTACGGTCCGCGACGTGGCGTTCGGCTACGTCAATGTCTTCTCCGCACACGTGAACGTAGGTTTTTTCCTGGGCGCGAGCCTCGATGACCCTGCAGGGATGCTCGAAGGCACCGGCAAGCGCATGCGTCACGTCAAGCTGAAACCGGGCAAAGAGCCGGATCCCGAGGCCCTGATGGCGCTGATCGAGTGCGCGTACCGGGACGCGGTGGCACGTCTGGCGGTGGAAGCACCACCTGTGACGTACCGGCTTCGCTCCGTTCGGGTGTTCAGTCTCCGCTGGGAGGAGACGGTTGCGTTCTATCGGGACGTCGTCGGGTTTCCTGTGGCATTCATCGGCGAGGCCTTCGGCTGGGCCGAGTTCGATCTCGGCAGCGCCCGACTCGGTCTAGAGCGTTGCGATCCGGACGATCCGGAGGCGCAGTCCCTGGTTGGCCGGTTTCTGGGGGTCTCGGTGGCGGTGGACGACATCCAGGCCACCTACGAGGCGCTGACGGAAAAGGGCGTGCCGTTTCTCGGTCCGCCCGAGAGGCAACCCTGGGGTGGTACGCTTGCTCACTTCTCGGACCCGGACGGCAACGTGGTGACCCTGCTCGGCAGCGCGGACGGCTAGATTGGTCGCATCAATCAGATTGGAGGGGGATACATGACAGTCGGCACCGATCGGGACGTGGAGGGACTGAAGGCCATCGGCTGGGTGGTGTCGACCGTGCTTCGACAGATGCTGTCGATCATTGAGCCCGGCATGCGCACGGTAGAGCTCGACGAGATCGGCGCCCGGCTGCTCGAGCAGTACGGCGCGCGATCGGCGCCCCGGCTGACCTATGACTTTCCAGGCGCCACCTGCATCAGCATCAACGAGGAGGCAGCGCACGGGGTGCCGGGCGAACGCGTCATCGAGCCCGGGGACGTCGTGAATGTGGATGTGTCCGCGGAGAAGGACGGCTACTTTGCGGACACCGGCGGCACGGGTGTCGTTCCACCGTCGTCGCCGGTCAAGGACAGGTTGCTGCACGCCACGCGCCTGGCGCTCGACAAGGCCGTCGACGAGGCGCGTGCCGGACACCAGATCAACCGGATCGGCAGAGCGGTCGAGCAGGTCGCCAAGCAGCATCGATTCAAGGTGATCCGCAACCTGGCCGGTCATGGCGTCGGTCGGGCCCTGCACGAGCAACCGGAAGGCATCCTCGGCTACTTCGATCGCCGCGACCAGCGCACGCTCACGGAAGGCACGGTGATCGCCATCGAACCGTTCCTCTCCACCCGCAGCACCTACGTGGAGGAGGGATCGGACGGCTGGACGTTGTGCGGCATGCAAGGCAACCTGAGCGCCCAGTTCGAGCACACCCTGATCGTGACACGTGGCCGGCCGATCGTCGTGACGGCGGAATCAGCCGGGTAAGGTGATCGTCCGGAGGGTGTGAGCAGGCGATTGCCGCCCCAACCGATGGACGCAAACATACGCAAGGGAACCGTCGCCGACCTGGAAGCCGTGTGCGCGGTCGATGCCGTCGCCGCGGACGATGCTGCGCGGCGTGAACGGATCGCCCGTGCCCTGCGTGATTCCCAGATTTCCGTCCTGGTCGTCGATGGTCGAATCGCGGGTTACGGGCTCCTGTCGCGCTCGTTCTTCGGCCATCCGTTCATCGAGCTGGTCATCATCGAACATGCGCTCCGGGGGGGCGGTCTCGGACCGCGCCTGGTCGAGCATCTTTCCGATCTCGCAGGACCGGGCAAGCTCTTCACGTCCACCAATGCATCGAACACGCACATGCAGCACGTGCTGACGAAGCTCGGCTTCGAGCAGTCGGGCGTCATCTACAATCTGGATCCGGGGGATCCGGAACTGGTCTACTTCAAAGCAGTTCGTCGCGAGGGCGCGCAATGACTGATCTCACCTACCGATCGCCGAAGACCGCGGTGCGCGGGAGTCCCATTCACGGCAAGGGACTGTTCGCCATTGAGCGCATCGAAAAGGGCGAGATCGTCGCCGTGAAGGGCGGTTACGTGCTCACCGGCGAGCAGTGGCGCGCGCTGGAACCGGCGCTGGGGGCGGCGGAGATTCAGATTGCGGAGGACCTCTTCATTGCCCCGGTGGCCCAGGAACATCGTGACGGCAACATGCTCTACACCAACCACTCCTGTGACCCGAACATCGCCCTTCAGGGTCAGATCGTGCTGGTCGCCATGCGCGACATCGAAGCGGGCGAGGAGCTGACCCACGACTGGGCCACCACCGACGACCTTGATTACGAGATGGCCTGCCACTGCGGCGCGCCGGACTGTCGCGGCACCATCACCGGCAAGGACTGGATGAAACCCGAGCTCCAGGAGAAGTACCGGGGCTGGTTCTGCTGGTTCCTGCAGCGCAAGATCGATGCCGCTGCGGCATCCGGGGGAGGGTAGTCGGAGGATGGTCCGGATGTCGCGACGGAACGGGACCGGAGTCACAACGCCAGGTCTAACTTACTGATTTGACTGGCACTTTTTGGCGCCGTTAGGCAATCTGGCGCCTCGTGACGTGAAGAGGGCGCTTCATGCACATCGTTCTTGCGCTGGTCGGCGCGGTGCTGGGACTGCTCCTGGGCTTCGACGGCGGGATTCTCGTGGGCGGGCTGCTCGGCTTCGTGACGGGTATGGTCTGGCGGCAGTCGGAGGCCATACGTTCTCTACAGGCGCGGCTGGACCGGCTGGAAGGCGGCCCAGCCGACCAGGGCAGCGAAGCCGCCCGGCCGTCACCCACCGGCAGTCGGGTCGCTCGTGAACCGCCTGAGGCGACGGTGGCGCCGCAGCTGCCACCACCGGCGCCCGCTGCGGCGACCGCTCCCGTGGCCACGCCAGGCGAACCGCCCGGCTTCGAATCCCCCCCGCCGCGCGAGTCGTCCGCTCTGGCCGCCAGAGTCGACGCCATCCGGGACGCGCTCGTCCGTTTCGCCACCACCGGCAATCCGGTGGTCCGTATCGGGGCCGTGGTGCTGTTCATCGGGGTTGCCTATCTGTTCCGCTATGCCTACGAGCACTCGCTGGTGCCCGTGGAGCTGCGCCTCGCCGGGGCCGGCCTCGGCGGGATCGTGCTTCTGGTCTTCGGCTGGCGGCTGAGGGACCGCGCCGATACCTATGGCCTCATCCTGCAGGGGGTCGGACTCGCCATTCTCTACCTCACCGTGTTTGCCTCGGCCCGGCTCTACGAGCTGCTGCCGATGGGAGCCGCCTTCGTCCTGCTGGTGGTGCTGGTGGCCGGCGCCTGCGTGCTGGCGGTGCTGCAGAAGAGCCAGGCGCTCGCCATTTTCTCGACCAGCGGTGGCTTTCTCGCGCCCGTGCTCACCGCCACCGGGGAAGGCAGCCACGTGGCGCTGTTCTCCTACTACGCCCTGCTGAACGCCGGTATTCTGGCCATGGCCTGGTTTCAGCACTGGCGCTGGCTGAACTGGACCGGATTCCTGTTCACCTTCGTGATCGGCGCGAGCTGGGGGTATCAGTACTACCAGCCGGAGTACTTCGCTACCACGGAGCCGTTTCTGATCCTGTTCTTTCTCTTCTATCTGGCGGTGAGCATGCTGTTTGCCCGCCAGCGGGGCGTGGAGCTCAAGGGCGTCGTGGACGGCACGCTGGTCTTCGGCACCCCGGTCATCGCTTTCGCGCTGCAGGCCGGACTGGTGAAGGACATGTCGTTCGGGCTGGCCTACTCTGCCCTCGGCGCGGCGGTCACCTACACGGTGCTGGCGCTCTGGCTCAAACGTCAGGGCCGGCTCGCCCATCTCCTGGATACCTCCTTCGTGGCCCTGGCGGTGGTGTTCGCGACGCTCGCCATTCCGTTTGCGTTCGACAACCAGCGCTACACCGCCGCCACCTGGGCGCTGGAAGGTGCCGGGATCTACTGGGTCGGCGTGCGTCAGGGGCAGCGGCTACCCCGGGCCTTTGGTGTGCTGCTGCAGCTCGCCGCGGCGCTTGCCTTCCTGGCGGAGTTCGCCCGCCCCATCGAGGCGACGCTGTTCCTCAACTCCGCATACCTGGGCGCGGCGTTCCTGGGTTTTGCCGGCGTGTTCACCGCTTACGTGATCGGCCGGCACCGGGAGGTGCTCTCGCGGTTCGAGCCGGCTATCGGTGCGGTGCTGCTCGGCTGGGGCACCCTCTGGTGGCTGGGCGGCGGTTTCCGGGAGCTTTCCCTGGCCACGCCGGGCGAGGCCCGGTTCCAGGCCACCAACATCGGCGAGCATCTGTTCCTGGTGTACGCGGCACTGTCTTTCGCGCTCGTGACGTACCTGGCACGACGGCGCCATTGGCGGGAAGGTTTCCATCCCGCGTTTCTCCTGGTGCCCATTGCCGCCGCGGTGCTTGCGGGACTGGACCTGGGCTGGGAGCGGGGCACCGTGTTCGGCGACTTCGGCTGGCTGGCCTGGCCCCTCGTGTTCCTCGTGGCGTACGGTCATCTGCGCGTTCTGCCGGAGTCCAACCGCCTGGCACCCTTCTGGCACGGGTTGTCCTGGTGGTTCGCCACGCTGTTCGTGACCTGGAATGCCGCGGCGCTGGTGGAGGAGGTGTTGCCGCACACCGTCTGGATGTTCGTCCTCTGGGGGGGCGTACCGCTCGCCGCCGGCGTCTTGATGCTCGAGCTCAGGGGGGGCCGCGACCGGTGGCCCTTTGGTGTGCATCCGGGCGCCTATTTCGGCTGGGGATGGCTGTCGCTGCTGATCTATCTGCTCTGCTGGCTCATTTTCACCGGCCTGGTGGAGGGTGATCCGAATCCGATTCCGTACCTGGTGATCGTCAACCCGCTGGAGCTCGTGCAGCTCGGCGTGCTGCTGGCGGGGGCGTTCTGGCTGCGCGACCCGCCGACAGGCTTTGCGGGGAGCACCGGTATGCTGCGTGCGGGCCTCGCCGCGGTGGCATTCGTATGGGTCAACACGGTGGCCATCCGGGCCGTGCACTTCTATGCCGATGTCCCCTATCCGGTGGATGTGATCATCGAATCTGATACCTTTCGGACCACGATGAGCATTCTCTGGACCAGTCTGGCCCTGGCTCTCATGGGCTTTTCGACCCGCCGCGGTGTCCGCCTCTACTGGATCGTCGGCGCGGTGCTGCTTGCGGCCGTCACGCTCAAGCTGTTCTTCGTGGACATGGGGAACCTGGGGCTGGTCGGGAGGATCGTCTCGTTCATCACGGTGGGCGTGCTCATGCTGGTGATCGGCTACTTCGCGCCCATACCGCCCAAACCCACAGCCAACGAAGATCTGGAGCCAGCTAGCTCGTGAAAACTGTTCTGACCGTCATTGCACTGCTCGCCTCGTCGACCCTGCTGGCAAACCAGGCGGACTTCGCCCGGGGGAGGGTGCTGGAGACCACCGACGACTCTCCGGCGCAACGGCTGGCCATGCCCGACGACGTCTACGAGTGGGTCGTCCGTCCCGACCTCGGCGATCTGCGCGTGTTCAACAGCAACCAGGAAGAGGTGCCCTACACCGTGGTACGCCCCCAGCGCACCGAGGAGTACACCCACTGGGAGCCGCTGCCGATCTTTCCGCTGCCGCGCCTGGAGGGCAAGCTCACCGCCGACCCCCGGATCGAGATACAGATGAACGACAAGGGCGCCATCGTCGACTTTGCGCCAGGTGTGGCCGCGCTGGAGCCGGCTACCGCGTTTCTGCTCGACGCGACCAACCTCGACAGCGCGCCCACGGAGCTGCGGCTGGACTGGGAAGGCTCCCAGGCAAAAGACTTCGTCGGCCGCGTGAAGGTGGAGGCGGGTGACGACCTGGACGAGT
>JASFLG010000277.1:0-6308 GCA_050118205.1 Pseudomonadales bacterium | reverse complement strand
GGCAGAGAGAACGCCATAGCGACGCACGCAGAAATTCCAGCGGCTAGTCCGTGGTCACTCTGCATCCAGCGGGCTAGCCCCCAGAGCAATACGAGTGCCAAAGCGGATATTGCAGAATGAAGCGCGACGAACGACGCGGTCGACATACCGCCCCAACTGCCAGCTATGAAGTAGTTCCACACCGAAAGATGGAGCAATGCTGCTGCCCTGCATGACCACTTATCTGAGAGCTCGCGCAATTTGGAATCCGACCTCCGGTTCCGGCAACGGTATTTTGACCTGCGCTCATCTTTGTGACCAAGGCTCGCTTTGAGTCGAATGTGGTGGTTGCAGTACGTCCTCGCCTTCGACCAGCGCGCCCATCACTAGCAGGGCAGAGTGTTTCCCCATACTACCGTCACAGGTACTGCGCCGGGAAACACTGGGATACTTCCTGTTTGATCTGTTCGGCAGCCGCAGTCAGCCATTTGTCCTTGCCGCTACGTCAGGCACAACAGGCTGTGAGATGCGGGCAACGCCGGAGCCTGTTTGTAAAGCAACCGTCCACGCAGCGCGGTTCGGGCCGAACATCAACGCGACGGTTACTTCCGGGTTCGGCCAAGAGCAGCCGGTCGAACAGGCTCATGAATATTCCCAACTGATACGAGTGACCCAGGCGCCTGCATGCCATGTGCCACTGCTTTCAGGACCTGTCTTGTTCGGGAATCTTGTGAATGCCGTCAATATCCCTAGCCCAAGGCATTCCAGATCCGCAGAACCCCTGCATCTTCGGGATCAGCTCACGGCGCTGTTTGATCGCGCCGATGCGTAGATTGAAAGGGCCTTCGGTATCGCTCTTCGTCGAGTGTAGAGCCGTACCACAGTCTCCACAGAACGCGACCAGGACCTTTCCGCCGCTTCCCCCGGTCTTGATGTAGGCCTTCGGAGAGCCTTCAATCCGGCGGAGTACTCCGACGGAACTCCGAACACGCTTGCGCGATACGGCGCGCTAACTAGTTGAAAAACGGAAGGTATTTGGTGGAGCCAGACGGGATCGAACCGTCGACCTCTACAATGCCATTGCGAGATGTATCTCGTAACCTATTGATTTAAATGACTATATAGAGGGCGTCCGCACCCTATTCCGGCACACTGAGTCGTACGATGTCGCACTGTGTGGGGCAAAAATCGGGCAGACGAAATGGGGCCCAAAGCCCCCTGCTAGACGCCTTCCTGGGATGTCCGCTTTCGGGGAGAGTAGTCTCTACAGCCGCGTTCGCTAGGTGTTGCCGGTGACCAATGCCGAGAGCCGAACGTCTCTACTGTGCTGGGCGAGCGCGGAGGGCATCGTGTGGCACTCGAACATCGGCCCGTCGGGTGCCCCGAGCATCGGCAGCGGATAGAAGCGATCCATCACGATCACCCGGTCGAAACCGATAGCCTCAGCGGCCTGCGAGCCCCACTTTAGGAGACACCGCTGGCTCGTTTCGTCTCACAGGACGGAGATCCACCTCAGAATCGGCGTGACCGGGCACACATCCGGAAGACCTCGCAGGCCCGGTAGACCGCGACATTGCGCTGATCGTCCAGTTTTACTAGGTGGAATCCCTGATGCACAATCAGGGAGATTTCCGTACAGGTAGCTGGTCTACCTATTTTGATTGACGCAGCGAGGGGTGAGCCGTGAGCGAAGCACAGGTGACCAAGCAGGATTACGAGCTCGACACGTCCTGGATGGACAACATGGGCGAGTGGGGGATGGAGGCGAAGCCAGGCAAGCGGGGCCTGACGCTGGAAGAGATCAGAATCGGCAGCTACGGCGATCTCCCGTTGCAGTCGGACAACATGAGCGGGCATCCCCGCGGCGCGGCCGAGCGACCCGATGCGTACCGGATCGGCGGCTACGGTGTGAGGTCTCTGGCCGAAATCTGGCTCGAGAACGCGACCTTCCTCTACGAGGAAGCTCAGCAGCGCCAGTGGAGCTCGGCCACCGACATTCCCTGGGACACCATCCGACCGCTCGCCGACGACGTCGAGGAGGCCGAGTGCCTGCTCTGCACCTTCTTTAATGAAGTGGAGTTCGTGGCTGGCGACGTGCCCGCCCGCTGGGTTGCCCAGACCACACCCGACTTCCTGGAACCGCGCCAGGTGCTGCTCGCTCAGGTCATGGACGAGGCCCGGCACATGGACGTCTTCCGCAAGCGGGCGCTCGCCAACGGCGGCGGCCTGATGCGCATGTCCGGGGCCACCTCGGGCTTCGTCGGCAGCATCGACCTGGCGCGCGACTTCACCGAGATGTCCACCCGGCTGCACATTTCCGGTGAAGGGGCCGTGCTGTCCATGTTCCGCATGGGCGAGCTCTTCGGCCAGAACGATGCCGAGAAGCGCATGTACCGGCTCTGTGCCCAGGACGAGGCCCGCCACGTCGCCTTCGGCGTGATGCACCTGCGCTATCTGAACGAGGCCTCCCCGGAACGCCGGGAAGAGATCCAGTGCTACCTGGACGAGGCGGAAGCGCAGATCATGTCCGGCCTGCAGAACCCGGCCGGCACCCAGGCGGAAACCAGCGAGGCGCTGGCGATCCTGCTCGGCGGCGGCAAGGCGCACTACGACGAGGGGCACAGGAAGCTCCTGGCGGTGCGACGCCGCCAGCTCAAGGAGTATATGGATCGCGTCCGGTCCTGCGGATTCGGTGACCGCTTCGAGGACGGCGGCCGCTCCAATATTCCCGCCCAATACGCCGCCGCTCACTAGAGCGGCGACTCCATTGAAGCACCCGGACACGTCCGGGAGAGGAGCTACCATGGCTGACAAAGACACCTCCACAGCGGTCCCCGCTGCGATCGCGGGGGCCGCAGCGGCGGCCGGCAGCGAAGCGGTCAACGGTGTCCCGGAACCCAAATTTGACTGGATGGGGTTAAGCAATGAGTGGGGCGTGCGCGTGCGTCCCGGCGAGCACGGCCTGCGCCTCGGTGATTTGAACGTGGGCATCTACGGCGAGGTACCCGAGTACTGGGACGACCAGACCCGGCGCCCGCGCGGCGCCCTGCCGCGCCCCGGTGTGCCCCCGCTGCCCTACAACCTGCGCTCGAAGCACCAGATGTGGGCCGACTGCGCCGCCGACCTCTACGAGGAGGCCATCCAGCGCCGCTGGATCCCGGCCACCGAGGTCCCGTGGGACACGCTCGGGCCGCTGCCGGAAGAAGTGGAGCGGGCCATCTGCCAGGTGTGCACCGAGCTGATGCAATTCGCCAACACCGAGCTCGAGATCATCACCTACTGGCAGGACCAGATGTCCTACGGCTACTACGAGGTGAAGCAGTACCTCGCGACGGCGACGTTCGACTGCGCCCGGCACATCGAGGCCCTGCGCAAGCGCGCGCTGGCCAACGGGGGCGGCCTGGGCCTCGAGAGCAAGGGTGCCGTCAACCGGATGATCCTGGAGAGCCGCGGCGGTTGGACGGAGTCGGTCGTCTACCTCTACCTGCTGCGCGGCACGTACACGATGCAGTTGCTCCGCACGCTTGAGCGCCACGCGAACAACGACGCGGAGCGGTACATCTGGGCGCACATGCTGCAGGACCACGCCCGCCACCTGACCTACGGCTACGATCACCTGAAGTACGCGATCACCCACAAGGACGGTGAGGACGGCATCATGCAGACGCTTCTGACCATCGGCGAGGCGATGCTGGGCAACGAGCTCAACGATCCCGTGCTGCGCTCTGCCGCCGCCATCGCGTTCGGTGGCAGCCTCGAAGGCGGGCGCCAGGAAGGTATGGCGACCTACCTGCACATGGTCGGCGACTTCGTGCGCGACTATCTCGCGCTGTGCGAATGGCTGGGAGTCTCGCGCGAGGAGTCGCTCAACCCCGCGCTCAAGAAATATCTGGAGTTCTAGCGGATGCCGGCATTTCCTTCCGAAGAATGGTTTCAAGCAGTCCGCGACGTCTACAACTCGGACGAGACCCTGCACAGCGGCGGCGGCGGTGCCTGCGATACGCGGTCCGGGTTCAAGGTTGGCGACGACTACTACCTCATCGTGTTCGAGGGGAAGCAGTGCACGGAGACCCGCGCCGCCAGTGCGGACGAGATGCAGGACGCGGACTTCATCATCGAGATGACGCCCGATCTCTGGAAAGACATGGTCGCCAACATCCAGACGCACGGCAAAGCGGACCTGAACCATACGCTGAACAGCATCGATCTCAACCAGACCGAGAGCATCGCGTACTCACCCGCGGACGATCAGTACCGGCAGGATCTTTTCTACCGCTACAACCAGAACTTCCAGGACTTCTTCGACGCCTCGGTACGCGTCAAGACGACCTTCAATTAGCGAGGACGCCAGAATGAGCCAGACCCTGACCGCCAAGTGGCTGAAGCAGGCCCAGGACAGCGTGAACTCGGATCCCGCTTTCAGAAAGCTGGGCAACATCGACACCAAAATCGCGCTCAAGGTGGGCAAACCGGCCTACCTCATCGACTTCTCCGGATTCACCTGCCACGGGGTGCACAAGATCAGTGAAAGCGAGCTCAGGGACGCGGATTATCTGATCGAGATGACGCCGGAGACCTGGGGCAGCTTCCTCGCCGGTCGCCGCGAAGGCGACGGTCCGTCGCTCGCGGAGCTCGACACCACCGAGGGTGTCGTCAAAGCGAAGAACCCGCGCGACAAGCTCGACTTCTACCGCTACCACCTGTCCGTGCAGGCATTTCTGGACGCGGGCGCGCAGCACGCCTGAGATCATGCCCATCTACGCGTACCGCTGCCGGAAATGTGGCCGGACCACGGACCATCTGGCGGCGGTCGATCAGGCACCCGAGCATGTCACCTGCGAGCACTGCGAGAGCGACGACACCGGGCGCATCATCTCTCGTGTCGCGTATCACGCATCCGAGGCGAGCAAGACCGCCAAGCTCGACCCAAAGTACGACAAGATGATCGACCATGCGATGAACAAGAGCGCGGGTGCCAGTGAGCATCGGATCATCGACAAGATGAAGCCGTTCACGGGGGCGAAGCGAGAGGATTGATCGGGCAGTCAGTCCTTCCGCCTCATTTTCGCGACGAACTGATACGTTTCCCTCGACGGACCGGCCGCCGTCCGATCTTATCTGCCCGGAAGCCGCGATACGCGGCTGAAGTGGTGTGACAGCCGGGACCCGGACTCATGTTCGTGCATGTCTGTACCAACACACATCGGAACCTTCCGTCAGAATCTGGTACAGGTCCGACGATTGCAGGAGATCCATTCCGAACTCACTGGCACGCGTGTGGGATACCGACACAATGTGGAAGTGCTACACAAGAGTGCCGTCGTTCTGCTGGTAGCGTCCTGGGAAGCATTCGTCGAGGACCTGATACTGCTTGGGGCGCTGCAGGTTAAGTTGGAGTCAAGTAGCGACGACCTACTCAACGCGACAGGAAGCGCAACGGGCTGTTCTTAAAGGGGTTTTTGGTGGAGCCAGGGAGGATCGAACTCCCGACCTCTACAATGCCATTGTAGCGCTCTCCCAGCTGAGCTATGGCCCCACGGGTGCGGACCAGGCGGTCCGGAAAGGCGCGAGATACTAGGATTCTGGTCACGGCCTGTCAACATTCGATCCCTTCAGCCTCATTCCCCCAGCCGACGGGCGAATGCTCATCCGGTACCGCGGCAAGCGGTCGGGCGCCCCGGCACCCGGCTTGAGAACTCTCCGGCAGGAGCGCATGCTGAGCGGTTCCTACCCACGGGGAGAGGAGCGGGTATGAACGTGAAATCGGTAGCGCTGGCCGCCCTGCTGCTGAGCGGTTTCGGTGTGCCGGCGGTTGGCATGAGTGCAGAGGGGAACTCCTATCCATCTGCGTCGTCAGAATCCAGGAGCGGTTCCAAAGTCGTCTGCCGGCGGGAACAGGTACTCGGCACCCACTTCAAGAAACGCGTCTGCCGAACGGTGGAGCAGATAGAAAAGGACAGAGAGAACGCCCGTGAGGAGGTCCAGCGAATGCAGGATTTCCGCAACGCGCAGATGCACCAGGCGACCGGGGAACAGTAAGTTCCGCGCTCGGGGTGACGGTCCGCTCGGCACCTTCTCGCAGTCAAGGAGAACCATAATGCAATTCAAGCTTTCGCCGGCACCGCTGTTGCTGGCAGCCGCCCTTCTCGCCGCAGCGCCGGCATTCGCGGACTGGACGCTGGACGGCTCGGCCTCCGAGCTCAGTTTCGTCACGGTCAAGGCGCAGGACGTGGCCGAAGTGCACACGTTCGGCGACATATCCGGGGCCGTCGGCGAGGACGGTCGGGCGCGGGTGGTGGTTCAGCTCGCCAGCGTGAACACCGGGATCC
>JASFLG010000276.1:0-6308 GCA_050118205.1 Pseudomonadales bacterium | reverse complement strand
GAGCCCCTGAGATCGGAGCTGGTCAATGACCGCCCCCGGATCGCCATCGCACGTTTCCTCACCGTCGGTCACGAGCACGACCACGCCACCCTGCTGCCCTCGCAGGTCGCTCCGTACGGCCTTCAGAGAATCGGCTATCGGGGTTCGTGCCAGGTTCATGGCGTTGATGCCGGCGATCTTCGCTGCGGCCGTCTCGGGATTGAGGGGGCCAAGCGGGATTTCCAGGTCTGTGCGGCAGGAGTCCACCTCTTTGTGGCCGAACACGCGCAGGGCCACGGGCGTACCGGCCGGAATGTGCTCGCGCACGGCTTCGGTGAGCACTTCTTTGGCAACGCTGATCCTGCGCTTGCCCTGCACGCGTTGCAGCATGGATCCCGAGGCATCGAGGATGAGTTCGACGGCGGCGCCACCTTGGCGGTTGCTTTCACCCGCAATCACGTTGAGCAGACCGGGTCCCGGTGCTTCTCGAAACTCGCTCGACACCTGCAGCGTGTACCCGGCAGGCCGGTGCATGAGCGTCGCGGCGCGATCGAAAGCGACCTCCACTTCTCCCTGGTAGACCAGCTGCGTGAAGTGCCCGCCGTTGACGGTGGACCAGTCGCGCAGCCGGTTGTGGTGGATCCTCTCGCCGCCGGACACCTGTATGGCAAACACCCGGGGTTGGATGCTCCGATACTCGCCCCACATCTCGCCGTCGTGATTCACGTCGCCGTCGGTGATCACCAGGATCGCCTTGGTGCCGGCCAGCTTCCCCAGTTCCCGGGTGGCACGTTTCAGCGTCACTTCGGCAGCGCTGGACGAGGAAGGGCGCCGGTAGTCGTTGAGAATGGTCTGCAGCATGTAGGGTTCGCCCAGCCAGTCCTTGAGAAGTGGCCCCGTTGGAAACGGAAACAGGTTGACCGCTTCCTGGCCGGGCACGACCTGGCCGCTGAACTCGATGATGGCATTGTTGATCATGGGGATGTACGCGCCCACGCTGGCGCTGGTATCCCAGGAAAATGCAACGTTTCTCGGCGGTTCGTAGATATGCAGAAACACCTCGCTGCCAGGCTCGACTACGGCTTCGAAGGTATGGGATGCAGGCGTCATCTTCGGGCCAATGGGGCGAACCGGGATCCCGCTGCCGGCAGCGTCTTCAATCTCCACGACGGTGCGCACGGTGGGATCGCCGTTCATGGTCAGCGTCAACGTGTTTTCCGCCGGGGGCACCACCATCCGATACCAGTGTTCCTGCTTGCCGAGAGATACGTATCCCTGAACCGGGGTTTCCAGGGCGATCGGCGCGGCCCGTGCGCGGCTGGTGTGGTCCGCCGTAACAAGCGTCGCTTCCGGCTGCAGACCCTGCTGCAATTCGTAAAAGGCACGCGGCCCCATGGTGCCCCACTCGCCGAGCACGCTGAAGTAGTCTTCTCCGCTGGGGCGCTCGTGCACGAGAATCTGGCTGGGCGCGACCGCGGTTCCGGAGTCCGGTGGCTTGCTGGCGGTGAGCCGCACGAATCTCGCCCAGGTCGGCTCGTCCAGCGTCAGCGTGCCATCGAAGGTCTGTGCATCGATCTCTAGCTCGCCGAGCGGCGTCCAGGGTCCCACGGGAGAATCGAGGCTGACCGCGACTTCGACCCTGTCGAATACCTTCCAGTTCTCGTTGGCATCATCCGCATAGGTCCAGTCGATGCGGGTGATCTGCGCCGCGCGGTTCTGGTGGAAGCCGACGACGTACATCTTGGTGTCGCCCCGCAGCATGCCGGCAGCCTTCGAGGGGTCATCCGGCCTGACCACTCCCCTCGGTGCGTAGGGCTCCGGCGGCCAATCCCACACCAGATGGCCACCCAGTTCGGGGTCTGCGATATTGAATCCACTTCCGCCTGAGAGATCGTGCCCCGGCGCCAGAATGACCTTCCATTGGGCCATCGACAGTCGGGCGGCGCTCGTGTCGCGAAAAGTGGAATCGACTCGCAATCGCGCGAATCGCGCTGGTATCGGCGCTTCCAGCGCGAATTGCTGCTCGGTTTTCACGGGAAGCGCTTCGAAGTTGAGTACCTCCTCAAAGGTCGTGCCGTCGAGTGAGAGCAGCAGCGTGCCGCCACGAATGTCGAAAAACGATCCGGGCGTTCCAAAGTGATTCACTGCGGTGCCCGCGACCGGCACGGGGTCCTCTCCCGGGAGGTCGATCGTCAATTCGGGATGCTCGCCGTCTTTCCAGCCGCCGCTCACCGCGCCGCCGGTCAGCCGCATGCCCTCGAAGACGAGGCCGTCGCGCAGGTAAGTTCTCTCCTTCGCCCATCTGGGCGTGTCCTCTGTCCAGGTTCCGCCGAACGGAATCCAGGCGGCATTCAGTCCACCGCGCAGCGACGGGGGCATGTGCCAGTGCAGAACCGGATTGACGGGTGGGATGTCGCGCTGGACCGCGATCTCCTGCCAGGTTTCCGCCTGTCGGCCCGAAGGGTCCAGCGCGCGAATGCTGATGCGCACGGGATGGTCTGCCCAGGCGTCGTGCGGTACGTCGACCCTGACGCCGAGCGACGCGTTGCCTCCCGGCGCGATCGTGCCCGGTTGTTCCGTCAGGTCGACCTGCCAGCGGTAGTCGCTGGTGGCCGCATCGAGCCGCAGCTCGAGAGGATCGGTGCCTGCGTTGGTGATGTCGATCTGACCGTCAATCGTCTGGCCCTGGCGCCGGAACGCAGAGACAGCGCTGTGCATCAGCTTCAGGTTCAACGCTGCTGGTAACTGTTCGGTAGCGGGGGTGAGTTCCCCATTCGGGAACGCCAGCTCCAGACGATACGGCTCGCCGCGCGACTCGATCATGAGCCGGTACGGGCCGCCCGCGGGAACCATGGTTCTGTAGCCGCCGAACTCGGCGTCGTAGGTCAACCACTCACGGTCTGCGGTGTTCGGGCCGAGAGACAACCTGACCGAATCGGCCGATCGGATGTGCAGCTCGGTATCTGCTTGGAATGTCGGCAGCTCATAGACGTCCATGTCCCGCCAGTCGCCGGAGATACCTTCCAGAATCAGATCCGGCGGCAGTGGCGATGCGAGCCAGATCAGGCCCTGGCCATTGGGCTCGCAGTCCGCAGGGCAGGAGAACCGGGGCAGTCGTTCCAGCCGCAGCTTGTACTCCGCAACGCTGGCCTGCCTGGGCGTGAGAACGATGTGGTAGTCGCCGGGCGGAAACAGTCCCTCCATGACCATCGGTTCGCCTGCCGCCGCGGGTTGTCCCTGGCCGATGATCTGGTCGTACCAGTAGATGTCCGGCGCAATCATGCCGTCCGGTGGCGGCTCGAGCGTCACGCGGAGATGGTCCCAGTTGCCGACGAAAAACCGGTACTGATCCTGATCCTTCTCATCGCTGGAGAGACCGGAACGCGTCTGCCCGATCGCCAGCCTCTGCCGGTTGTGCTGATCGTTGGGTTCCAGCTCACCGTTCGGATCCGGCGGACCGAGGGCGCGGGCGAGCAGGGTGTAACTGCCGCCGTTGCGTCCTTCCACACGGATGAAGTGCCGTCCGGGCAGGAGAAAAAGGTTGTCCAGACGTACGCGGCGTTGCCCCGGTGCTGCCCTGACCCTGTCTTTCTGGTGCCCGGAGCCGTCGTAGTAGCCAACCTCGAAGATCTCGTCGCCGATGACCTGGAAGCGCCACAGCTGCGCCGCATCCGGGATCAGAACCTCGTAGAAGTCGGTGTCCGTGCCGTAGCCGGTGAACCGGCCTTTGATCCGCAGGTTGTCCGGGATGCCTTTGGCGTACTGGATGCGATCGTTCGGCTCGATTTCCGTACCGGATGTCACGGGGCCCTGCTCGATCCAGGACAGGGTGTAGGCAGCCTCTGCGGCTGCGCGGTCCACGCTGACGACCCAGTCACCTTCATCCAGTGCGAGGTCGGCGAGCTCGACTGGAGAGTCTCCGGACTGGCAGCTGACGCTGGCTTCCGTGCCGGTTATCAGACAGAGCTGAACCCTGACCGGCGGATCCGTCTCCAGCCGCAGTGTCCGCCGGTCGTCCGCCGCCGTTGCCGTTGCCGAGTAGCGAAAGTAGTCAGCGCCATCGTCGTTGCCGATGCGTCCGGTGACCGGTGCGCCGAAGTCGATGCGGTTGGCAAGGTCGAACGTGCTGTTGGGTTCTGCCTCCTCGCCCTCGACGCGGACCCCGACCGCTTCCGTGGAGACGGCATGGATGAATCCAGGTGTGCTGGTGTTCAGCTGCACGTACCAGGTGGTCCCCGCCGAGGGTGCGAGATCGGGGAATCTGAGCTTTCCCTTGTCGTCCACGCGACCCTCCAGCAGCTCTTCGCCCTCGGCGTCCAGCAGGCGCGCGCGCAGGTCCCGTCCGATGGGTGCCTGCACGCGCAGGTCCCACCGGTTGACGGCGTCCTGCTCGCTGAAATCGAGCCTGTACCAGGCCGTTTCAGCAGAGTCGAAGGTCGAGAACTCGCCACGCAGGCGCAGCGGATAGGCAGATTCCAGGCTGTCCCGTCCTTCCGGTGCAGGAGATGGGTGAACCTTCCGGGCTTGTGTGATCCACATCCGGTAGGCGCCAGGCTGAGCGTTCGCGGGGACTTCCACCGCATCGTTCGCTTGCGTCTCTGCGGCCCCGTCGCCATCTTCCGGCGACGAATCGTCGGCGTCTCCAAACGACAGACTGCCCATCGGCGGGCGGAACGGAGCGCCCGCCTGCTCGCTTCTGCCGGCGCCTGCCTGAGCGAGCCCGATCACATACTCGCCGGGTTCGAACAGGAGGTCTTCATGGATGGAGGGGGTCACGCCATCGCGGGTACCCATCTTGAACAGCGTCGTGGCACGGGTCACGTCCACGCCGTTGTCCGCGTACTGCAGACGGACGATCTGGGCGATGGTCAGCGCGCCGGGCTCGCCATTCAGCTTGAACGTCCAGCGCTCACGCGCATCGTTATCGGTAACGGTCCAGAGATAGCCATCCTGGTCCGAGCCCAGCATGGTGCCGTAGAGGGTCACCTCGCCGTCTATCGGCGTGAAGTTCTCCGGCGTGTCGTTGGGCTCGGATTCGTAAACACCCGTGTCCGCCAGCGACCGAGCGCAGGCCAGCGTGCAGACGATGAACAGCGCAAGCCGGATGAGAGCCCCCCTACGAACCTTCCCCGTCGATCCGTCGATCCACTATAGCGCATCGTCTCGAGACGAGCAGGCCCAGGCGCTTCAGGCGACCGGAAGCCCCGTCTGGCCCGTTTCCGTTTCCTCGGCCGGCGTGAACCGTGCGAGCAGCTGTTGCAGTCCTGCCGGCATGTAATGCCGCCGGACGGTGATGGCGTAGAAATCTTCGTACACGTTGGGTAACGCCATGTACTCGGCGAGCGTACCCTGCTGAATCTCGTCGCGGACCACCACTCGGGGAAGCACTGCCAGCGCGCCGCTGTCACGCGCCAGGAGCCTGAGCATGGCCATGTCGTTGGTCTCCGCGTGAATGTCCGGTTCCAGCTGCCACAGCGTGCAGAAGGCGTCGAATGCCGCTCTGACTTCGCTGCGCGGGTTCGGCAGCACCCAACGCTGGTCGCGATAACCTTCCGGAAACGCGGGGTAGGGTTGCTCCGGCGGACCGAACACGGAGACCGGCTGCCGGGCGAGCAGCTGACTCTGCCATACCTGCGCCTCGCTGCCCTGCACACTGGAGTTGGTCAGCGCGACATCGAGCTGATGCCGGCCGAGGCCGTCGAGCAGCTCGGGCAGGCTCCCGGACTGCAGTGAGAACCGCACGTTCCCGTCCGCGAGCAATGGGGTGATGAAGTTTTCGATGAAGTTGCGGGAGAGGGTGGAGAGCATGCCGATGCGCAGCAGCTGGCGCTCCGGTTCGATGCCGTGCAACAGCAGCGATTCGAGCTCCTCACCCTTCGTGAAGATCTCGTTCGCGTAAGCCAGCACCCGGCGGCCGGTCTCGGTCAGCTGCAGCGAACGACCGCTGCGCTCCAGCAGCTTCGTTCCGGTGCTTTCCTCCAGCTTGCGGATCTGAGAGGAAAGGGCGGATTGGGAAACATGCAGCTTTCTGGCAACCCGGGTGAGGTTGCCGTCGGTGGCTACGTGCCAGAAGTACAACAGGTGGTGGTAGTTCAGACGCGCCATGGCGGCTCCCGGGAGTAATCGTTCTTAAAAGCCGAACGAATTGTAAAGTTATATATATTTTACTTCACTATTTCCTGGCCGAATACTACGCGCCGTTTTTTGGCGGAGTGGTGGGTTCGATGCTCCCGATCGAAATCGTGATTTCGATTCTGACACTGTCCTTGCCGGTGACCATGCTCGGGGGCGCATGTCTGAGCGCCACGCGCGCCGGCTGGCCGCTCGCC
>JASFLG010000275.1:0-6355 GCA_050118205.1 Pseudomonadales bacterium | reverse complement strand
GGCAGCGCGCCGCGGGCCGTCTGCTCGCCCCCAACGTCTACCAGCTGGTCAGCGGCGAGACCCGGGCCAAGGTGGGTGTGATGACGTTCGCCGATCTGGAGAAGGGCGTGCGCGCTGATGTGGCGCCTTACTTCTGGGCCCGCTTCGCTCAGCCCTGCGCACTGGTGTGGGCTGCGCACGCGGGTGTGCACGAACGTTTCGCGCGGTTGGTGACCGGCGCCGCCGAGCGGCTGGTGGCCGCCTCGGCTGTCGGGGGCGCTGGGCTCATGCCGTCGCGGGACTTCTGGGTGCACACCTTTTCGCTGACCTACGCCGCCGAGCTGCGCGCGGAGCGCGACAGCCGATATCTCGAGCTCTACGAGGCGAATGCCCCTTACTTCGACGCGCTGCACGCGGCCTTCGCGGTCGGACCACAGCCACCCCAGACGAGCTGGGTGCTGCGCCGGGTCGCCGGGAAGACCCTGTCCGTGCTGCGCCTGGTGAAGTCCGCTCTGACGTTCGATGACCCGGTGGACTACGCGCTGTGGAAGGTACAGCGTCACTCGGGGGTGACCGTGACCCCGACGGAGCGCCAGCGCCGATACCCGCTGATCTTCGCGTGGCCGCTGGTCTGGCGTCTGTACCGCGAGGGCGCGCTCAAGTGACGCGAATGGCGGGATGAGAGGCGGGGTCGAGAAGCCCGGCCGAACCCGACGCCTGGTCGCCAACTTCGGCTGGCTGGTCGGCGGCCGCACCATGGGCGCGCTCATGGCTCTGGCCGCCACGGCGCTGGCGGCGAGAACGCTGGGAGCTTCCGACTATGGTCTCGTGGTGCTCATTCATGCGGCCGCGCTGATCATCCGGCAGCTCTGCAACGTCAAGACCGCGGACTCGGTGATCCGCTACGGGGTGCCACTGGCGGAGGAGGGCCGCATCGGGGAGTTGAAGGGCCTCGTGCTGCGTTTCGCCAGGATCGATCTGGTCGCCGCGGGGATAGCCGCCGTCGCCGGCGGGCTGCTGCTCGCGCTCTTTGCGGACCGATTCAACCTGCCCGCGACGCTCGAAGGGCCGGCGACCACCTACGTGGTCGCGCTGCTGTTCTCCATCACGGGCACCGCGAGCGGCACCCTGCGGCTGCTCGACCGTTTCGGCGCGCTCTCGGCGCAGCTCGCCATCGGGCCGGCCATCAAGCTCATCGGGGTGCTCGCTCTGCTCGCCAGTCCCCTGGCCGGCGATCCGGCCTATTACGTGCTCGTCTGGATGGGCGCCTACCTCATCGAGCATGCGTACAGCTGGTGGCGCGCCTACTACGCCTTCACCAGCCACTACGGCCGGGTGAAGACGGTGCGGCCGGCGCTCGACCCGCGCGACGTGCGGGGATTTCTCGTCACGACCTACTGGCAGTCGACGCTCGATGCCGCGCCGAAACAGGCGGCGACCCTGATCGCCGGGACCCTGCTCGGATCGGCCGGTGCGGCGCTTTTCTCCTTCGCGCGGGAGCTCTCCGAGGTGCTGGCGAAACCCGTGAACGTGCTCCGCCAGGTGGTGTTTCCCGATCTCGCCCGGCTGTGGCGAAACGACATGCCAAGGTTCATCAACGTGACCTGGCGCACCGGGGCGGTGACCGCGGCCGGAGGGCTCGCGGTGGTGGTGGTGTCGGTCTTCGCCGGGCATGCGCTGCTGACCGCCCTGGCCGGCGCGGATTTCGGTGCCGCGGCAACCCTGCTGACCCTGCTGCTGCTCGCCGCCACCATCGAGCTCGGCGGCGCCTCGTTCCGGCCGGCGAGTTATGTGATGGGCAAGGCTCGGGCGTTGCTCAACGTGCAGCTCCTGGCCACCGGTCTGTATCTCGCCGGCTTCGTTGTCTTTGCAAATCTCTATGGCCTGGACGGGGTCGGGCTCGCGTCGCTGCTGTCCGGGATCACCAGCTTCCTGGGCGCCGGTTACATCGTTCAGCGGGGTTGCAGGGAGCGACTGCGCGCCGACCGGTCAGCGCCGGTGGCGGGCGCGGGCAGCGAAGCCTGAACCGGTGCGCGTCGTCCACCTGACCGATCCGCACCTGGCTGCGCCGCCGTCCTGGCGTGCGCTGGCCGGCCGCAGCCACTGGGGCAAGCGGTATCTTGGTTACCTCTCCTGGCGGCGCCGACGCCGTCATCTCATGCGGCGGGAGTGGCTGGCCGAGGCCGAAGCCGAGGTGGCCGCCCGTGCACCGGATCTGCGCCTGCTCTCCGGTGACCTTGCCCAGATCGGCACGAAGGAGGAGATCCTGGCGGTCCGATCCTGGCTCGAGGCTTTTGCCCGGCCGGAGGGTCTCGTGCTGGTGCCCGGTAATCACGACGTCTACGCGCCCGACTCCGTCGCGCTGGTCGAGGATGCCTGGTCGGACTACCTGCCGGAGGGTGGCCTGGACGGGTTTCCCATCGTGCGTCGGCGGGACGACGTGGTTGTCTTCGGGCTGACCACCGCCGTCCCCACGGAGCCGCTGTCGGCTGCCGGCGAGATCGGTGCTGCTCAGCTCGACCGGCTGGAAGCGGCGCTGGCCGCACACCCGGATGTGTTTCGGGTGCTGCTGCTGCACCACCCGCCGCTGCCGCGGATGATTCAATACCGCAAGCGGCTGCGCGATGCCGCGGCCCTGGCCGAGGTGCTCGGCCGACAGCCCGTGCACCTCGTGCTCTATGGCCACCAGCACCGGAATCTGCGCTCGGAGTACCTTGGTGCGCGCGTTTACTGCACGGCGCCGGCGTCGGCGGAGAACGCGAGCTTCCGATGCTTCGACGTGGCGCGCGCCGGCTCGAGCTGGCGCGTGGATGCTGCGTGCATCGAGCGCCGTGCGGGATCGTTCGTGGAAGCGGAGCGGGAAGCGTGGACGGTCAACGCGCCCGGCTGAGCGCGATGATCGCGAATACCAGGATCACCACGTCCGGCCCCATGGCCATCGGCAGCGGCGGCAGGCTGTAAAGCAGCGCCACCTGACTGAGAGTCTGTTCCCCGAGGTAGAACAGAATGCCGATGACGATGCCGATGCTGATCCGCGTCCCGGCCGCCAGAGCCCGCGTGGACCCGACCACGAACGGCACACCCAGCAGCGCCATGCCCAGAATTCCGATCGGCAGGCTGAGCTGCTGCCAGAACACCATCCGGTAGCGATGGCTGTCGAGCCCGTTCGCCTCCAGATGGTCGATGTAGTGTCGCAGGTCCGTGGGTGCCAGAGCCGACGCGGTGGTAATGATGGTGGCCATCTGATCTGGAGTCAGCACGCTGTCCCAGATGAGGGATTCGCGTTGGCCCGAGTGAGTGCCGAGCGGGGTGATGTCGGTGGTGGTCACGTTCCAGAGCTGCCAGGTGTCCCCGGCGAGGATGTCCGCCCGGTTGGCCTGCAGAAGACGGATCACGTGGCCGGCCTCATCCTGCTGGTAGATCTCGACGTCGGTCGGCATCAGACCGAACTGCACGCCGCCAATACGGACGATCTGGTCCTGGTTGCGCGTCCAGAAGTCGGCGTCCTGACTGTCCAGCTCGGTTTCCAGATTCGCCTCGGCGTGCAGGCCGGCGATCTGCTGCTCGAACAGGGGAATCACGTACTGCTGGACGGCCGCGGCGCCAGCGATGATGGCGAGTGCCAGCACCAGCACGGGTCTGGCAATACGAAAGTTGGACCAGCCGGCGGTGCTCAGCGCGATCAGCTCCTGCTGGCCGGCAAGGGTGCCGAGGCCGACGAGCACGCCGACCAGCGAGGTGACGGGCAACAGGTCCAGGCTGATTTTCGGCAGTGACAGCAACATCACGTTCAACGCATCGATCACCTCGAAGTTACCCTGGCCCACGTCCTCCAGCTCCTCGGCCAGGGTCAGAAAGCCGAATAGCCCCAGCAACAGCCCCAGAATCGGGATGCCACCGCGGAACATGGCGCGCATGAGATAGCGGTCGATGCTCATGCGGGGCGCCGGCCGGTGAAGAAGGCGATGGCCACCACCACGGCCAGCAGCGCCGGCGCCCACCAGATCGTGCGGGTGGCCTCCTGCTCCACCCCCGTACGGGCGACGCCGAGCAGGTTGTAGTACAGCGCGAAGATCACCACGGCGATGAGGATCTTCGAGTAGCGGCCACGGCGGGGTCGGGTTCTCGACAGGGGCACGGCGAGCAGCGCCAGCAGCACGGCGGAGACGGCGGTGGACTCTCGCCACTGAAGCTCGGCATGCGCATCCGGTGCCGGTGACGCGGCGAGCTCGCTGTTGCTCATGCGTTTGGGCTTGTAGCCGACCGGATCGGGGATCACGGTCGGCAGCCAGAGGGTGAACTCATCGAATGACCCGGTCAGGTTGTACTTACCGGTGCCGATCCGGAAGATGCGCGCGTCGTGGACGTCGAGGCGGTGCGCGTCGGGGCGGGCATAGGCCACGAAATTGCCCGAGGTCGCGGTCAGCACCTGGATGTCGTCTCCGTCGCTGGTGCGCACGAACAGGCCGGCGAGGTCCCGCCGGCTGGTGCGCCTGCTCATGAACACGACCCGGTGGCGCTTGGCGTCATAGTGGAACTGGCCCGCGTGAAGCTCGGCCAGGTCGTTGAAAGCCTCGGCCTGCGCCTCGAACTCGTAGAGGGCGTTGTAAGCCCAGGGACGGGCCCAGAACGACAGCGAGGCAATCCCGAGCCCGATCACCACGGCGAGCCCCATGACGGGCAGAATGATGCGCCGCTCGCTGATCCCGCTGGCGCGCATGGCGGTGACCTCCCAGTCGGAGTAGAAGCGACCCAGGGTGACCAGCAGACCAATGTAGAGTGCCACCGGCAGGAGCATCTCCAGGGCGATGACCGCCCGAAGCAAGGTGAGCCTGAACACGGCATTGGCGGCCAGCAGCCCCTCGGTGGCGTCGGTCAGGTAACGGGTGAGGCTGAAGGTGACATACAGGGTGATGAGGGCGATGCTGATCGCAAGGAACGGCGTCGCCACTTCCCGGAGCAGATAGCGATCGATGATCATGCGCCTGCGTACCGACGCCGTTGGCTGATCAGGGCTGGTATCATCGCGGCTCGAATCTGAGGGCTACCAGGGTGTTGGGTCGAAAGCTGTGGATGTTGCACCGGGAGAGGCGTCGCGCCGGCGGGCTGGCAACGCTCCTCGCTGGCCTGCTCCTGATCGTCCCCATTCTGTCGTATGCGGCCGAACAGGGATCGGGCGCGCAGGCGGACACACCGGCCGAGGACAAAGAAACCATAGTAATCCGCGCCGACCGGGCCTGGGAAGAGCCGGACAACGACGAGGTGCTGCACTTCGCCGGCCACTTCGAGCTGATCTCGCCGGAATGGGAGCTGCGCTCCAGCGAGGCCGATCTGTTCGGGCCATTGGACGATCCGACACGGATCGTCGCGCGCGGTGATCCGGCCCGCCTGACCATCGTCGACGGTGAGGACACCATCAACGGGGAGGGGGGCGTCATCGAGTATCAGCGCGACGCGGACATCCTGATCCTGAAGGAGGGCGCGAAGCTGGGTGGGGAGGACATCTCCATGAAGAGCTCGGAGATCGTCTACGACGTGGGCGCCGAGCGGCTGCGTTCGAGCGGCACCGATGGGGTGGAGATGGTTCTGGAGCGGGCCCGCTAGGGGCCGCCCTCGAGGGCCCCGGCTCAGCCGAAGGCCGCTTTCAGATCGGCGATGAGCTGTTTTCTGACCGCGTCGGAAGTAGCGTTGTCATGCGCCACGTTCGGCGGCCCGGGCCAGCCGGGATCCGTGAAGGTCACGCCGGCGTAGGTCTGATCGGCCTCGAAGCGGGGCAGCACGTGGTAGTGCACGTCCGGGTCGACCATCATGAGCATCAGGTAGTTCAGCTTCTGGTAGGGGAACAGACCGCCGAGCGCGCGCTCGATGTCCCGGACCGCACCGCCCATCTCGGTGAAGGCCTCGGAGGTGATCTCGGAGTACTTCGTTGCATCGTCCTTGCACGCGAGGATCAGCGCGCCGAGCGTCGCCTGAGCGGGCCGCAGCAGCACCACCCAGTGCTCGTACTCCTTGATGAGGGTGTCCGGATAGCCGAACTTGACGATGGTCTGGTTCACTTTGCCCTCCTGGTCGCGCCGCGTTTCAGGCCTTGCTGAACGTGCCTTCCTTGCGCAGCGGGGCGACCCGCTCCCACCAGCCCGGCACCACCCGGTTGGCGTGTGCCAGGTCGTCCATGTCGTCGAGCTCGCACCAGCCGAGGCCGGTGATGTCGCAGATGCCGACCAGCTTCTCCGCCGCGAGCTCGTCCACCGCCGACAGGTACCAGCGTGCGAGCGTCGACTCGTGCTGCATCAGCGACTCGATCTTCTGCACGAAGCGGGCTGCACCCGCCTGATTGAAACGGATCATGCCGATGGACTCGTGAGTCACGTGGTCG
>JASFLG010000274.1:0-6370 GCA_050118205.1 Pseudomonadales bacterium | reverse complement strand
GATCCGGGCGAAACCCTTCAATGGCGGTCGTGACCGCGTCCATGCGCACCTAGAGCATCCCCACGACGGCGGCCGGCGGGATCGCGCGGCATCACCACCCGCCACCACCGCAGACGGACCCCGGCGCGACGATGAGGACGGAAACATGAAGCGACTGATGATCCTGGCGATGAGCCTGGCCCCGATCCTGCCGCTCACGGCCATGGGCGCCGAAGTCGGGGCCGTCCCCGATGCGGCGCCGGACAGCACGATCGAGGAAATCCTGGTCACCGGCGAGGCGGATCTGGGTGCTCGTCTGGGTGACGCGGGCAGCTGGGATGCGATCGACGGCGACGAGATCGAGCTCATCAACGCGACCCATCCAACCGAGACGCTGGTCCGGGTGCCCGGCGTGTGGGTATCCCGCGGCTCGGGACAGGAGCACCTGACCGCGATCCGCTCCGCGGTGCTCACCGGCACCGGTGCCTGCGGCGCCTTCCTCTTCCTGGAGAATGGTATCCCCATTCGTCCGGCGGGCTTCTGCAACATCAACAATCTGTTCGAGATGAACACCGAGCAGGCCGGGCGCATCGAGGTATGGCGGGGCCCGGCGAGCGCGGTGCTGGGCGGCAACGCGCAGCACGGGGCGATCAACGTGATCAACCGGGTACCGAAGCGGAACCGGCTGGGGGTCGAGTACGGCGCTTATGACTTCTATCGGCTCGACGGGGAGTTCAACCTGACCTTCGGGGAGCAGCAGCTGGCGGGGACCGCGTTCGGGAGCTCCACCGACGGGTACCGGGACGACACGGGTTACGATCAGCAGAAGGTCTCACTCGTACACCGTATGTCCGTTGCCGGTTTCGACGTGGAGTCGACGCTCAACTACACCAACCTGAACCAGGAGACGGGTGCCTACGTCGAGGGCTTCGAGGCTTACAAGGACGACGACCTGCGTAAGACCAACCCGGCACCGGAGGCCTACCGGGATGCCCGGTCGGTGCGCTTCGCGTCCAGATGGGCCAGGGATCGCTGGCACTTCGTGCCGTACCTCCGGGCGTCCAACATGAACTTCCTGCAGCATTTTCTCCCCGGGGAGCCACGGGAGCGGAACGATCAGGTCAGCGGCGGGTTGATCGCCGGGTGGGACGCGATCTCCCGGGACGACGTCAAGTTCTCCGTGGGTTCCCAGGTCGAGTACATGGCCGGGCACCTGGACCAGTGGCAGGAAGCGCCGCTGACGGATTCGTCCGCCTTCAACAACGCGGTGCGGCCCCAGGGCTGGCAGTACGACTTCGACGTGGACACCATCATGGCGGCGGCCTACTACGACTTCTCCTGGGAGTTCGCCGCCGGCACCCGCCTGGTGAACAGCCTGCGTCTCGAGTTTCTGCGCTACGACTACGACAACCGCATGCTCGACGGCAACACGCGGGATGACGGCACCCCCTGCGGCTTCGGTGGCTGCCTCTACAACCGTCCGGCGGACCGCAAGGACGACTACACCAATCTGGCCGGGCGTATCGGCGTGGAGCGGGACCTCAAGGAGGGCGTCGGTTATCTGACCTACGGCTCCGGGTTCAGACCGCCCCAGGCCACAGAGCTCTATCGGCTGCAGCGCTTCCAGGACGTGGCGGATCTGCACAGCGAGGCGCTGACTTCCCTCGAGATCGGTTATCGCGGTGTGTTCTGGAACGTCGCTGCCTACACCCAGAAGACCAAGCACTTCCTCTTCCGGGACGCCGCTGGCTTCAACGTGGATAACGGCCGCACCAAGGGCTGGGGGATCGAGGCGGAGGCATTCCGCACCTTCGGTGCGCATACTTTCGCCATCTCCGGGACCTATGCCGAGCACACCTACGACTTCAACTCCAGCCTCGCCGGCGGCGAGCCCATCGAGAAGGGCAACTACGAGGACACGGCGCCGAAGTGGCTGGCGAACGGCCGCTGGCAGTGGTCGCCGACCGAGCGCATCACCTCGGAGCTCGAGCTGGTCTATGTCGGCGAGCATTACATCAACGCGGCCAACACGGCCAAGTACGAAGGTCATCTGGTGGCGAACCTGCGCGGACGACTGGCCGTGAACGATACGCTCTCCGTGCACGCCCGGATCATCAACCTCGCGGACACCAAATACGCCGACCGGGCCGATTACACACTGTTCAGCCCGCTGGGCTATCGTTACTTCCCGGCCATGCCCAGGCAGCTCTATGTCGGCGCTACCCTCAGCTTCTGATCACAAGGTCGACATCACGGTCGGTCCCAAGGGCTCCCTGGAGCTGCTGTCCCAGCGCGAGATCGAGACGCTCACCGATACGGCTGGCCAGCAGGACCTCTACCGGCTGTTCCGCCAGTGCGCGCTTGCCGTGCTCAACACCGGCAGCGACTCGGATGACGTGGCGGCGATCTTCGATGCGTACTCCGACTTCTCCATCACCATCGGCAAGCGCACGAGGGGACTGAAGCTCATCATCGAGAATGCGCCCGCCAGCGCCATGGTGGATGGGCGCATGATCGAAGGCGTGCGCCAGCATCTGTTCGCCGTGCTGCGCGACATCGTCTTCATCGGCACCGACATCGCCGACAGCGAGCTCTTCGACCTGAACCGTCCGGAAGGCATCACCGACGCGGTCTTTCACATGCTCAAGCACGCTCAGGTGCTCGACCCGAACCTGCCGCCGCGCACGGTCGTCTGCTGGGGTGGCCATTCCATCTCGCGCGAGGAGTACGAGTACACGAAGGAGGTGGGTTACCACCTCGGGCTGCGGGGCCTCGACATCTGCACGGGATGCGGCCCAGGTGCGATGAAAGGGCCCATGAAGGGGGCGGCGGTGGGCCACGCCAAGCAGCGCATCCGTGGGGGCCGCTATCTGGGGCTGTCCGAGCCAGGCATCATCGCGGCGGAGCCACCCAACCCCATGGTGAGCCACCTGGTCGTGCTGCCGGACATCGAGAAGCGGCTGGAAGCCTTCGTTCGGGTCGGCCACGGCATCCTGGTCTTTCCCGGAGGGGTCGGCACCGCCGAGGAGATCCTTTACCTGGTGGGCATCCTGCTGGAGCCCGCCAACCGGCACATCGCGCTGCCCGTCGTGTTCACCGGTCCGGCGAGCGCGCGCAGCTACTTCGAGGAACTGGACGCCTTCCTGAAGCTCGCCTTCGGCGAAGAGATCTCGAGCCGCTATCGGATCATCATCGAGGATGCGGCCGAGGTCGGTCGGGTCGTGGGTCGCGCGGTCCGGGACGTGCGTCGGCAGCGCCGCCGGGACGGGGACGCCTATTACTTCAACTGGCTGCTCAAGGTACCGCCGGCGCACCAGACGCCGTTCGAGGTGAATCACGACAGCGTCGCCGAGCTGGTGCTCTCCCGTGACCTGCCCCCCCACGAGCTGGCCGTCAACTTGAGGCGGGCGTTCTCCGCCATCGTCACGGGCAACGTGAAAGACCACGGCATCCGCATGATCCGCCGCCTCGGGCCATTCGAGATCCGGGCCGACGCCTTCCTGGTCGCCGCCCTGGACCGGCTGCTAGAGCAGTTCGTCGCACAGGGCCGCATGCGCCTTTCGGGCGAGTACGAGCCCTGCTTCGCCGTCCGGCCCACCGGCTGACCGTGTCGTCGCCGCTGCTCAGCCTTCGGGGTGTCGGCTGCCGGCGCGAGGGCCGGACCCTGTTCCGGAATCTCGACCTCACCGTGGCTGCCGGCGAGTGTGTATCGCTCACCGGACCGAACGGCAGCGGCAAGACCACCCTACTGCGCTGCGTGAACGGCCTGTATCCCGACTATGAAGGCACCATCGAGGCCGCCGATCTTGCCTACCTGGGTCATCGGCCCGGCGTATCGCTGCCGTTGTCACCGCTCGAGAATCTGCGCTGGTATGCGAACCTCGCCCCCGCGGCGGAAGAGGTACCCGGCACGGCAGCGCTGGTGACGCTCCTCGAGCGGGTCGGTCTCGCCGGTTTCGAAGACCTGCCGTGCCAGCGGCTGTCCGCCGGTCAGCAGCGCCGCGTCGGGCTGGCGAGGCTGATGCTGGACGGCAGCCCCCTGTGGCTGCTGGACGAGCCGTTCACCGCGCTCGATGCCCAGGGCCAGGCGCTGGTTCGCGCGCTTCTGGTCGAGCACGCCCGTGGCGGTGGTGCGGCGCTGTGCGCAACCCATCAGGATCTCGAGGTGCCGGGCGGCACCGAGGTCCGTCTCGGCCCGGGTGGTCGGGGCGGATGAGCCTGTTCGTCGCCCAGCTGCGCCGCGAGTGGTTCCTCCTCGTTCAGTCCGCGGAGGAGGTACTGAACCCGCTGGTCTTCCTGTTTCTGGCCATCACCCTGTTCGCGCTGGCCACCGGTGGCAGCGCCGAGACGCTGGCGGGCTACGCGCCGGCCATCATCTGGGTGCTCGTGCTCCTCGCCAACCTGCTGAGCCTGGAGGCGCTGTTCCGCCGGGATTACGAGGACGGCACCCTGGAACAGCTTCTGCTCAAGGCCGAGCCCGTTTTTCTGGCGCTGACCGCCAAGATACTTGTGCACTGGACCTTCGGCGGTCTGGCCATGACCGTGCTCGCGCCGGCCGCCGCCATGCTGCTCTACCTGCCGGCGTCCGCATTGCCGATCCTGATCATCTCTCTGCTGGTGGGTACCCCCGCATTGAGCCTGATCGGCGCGGTGGGTGCTGCGCTGACCGTGGGGCTGAAGCGCGGCGGCGTGCTGCTGGCGCTGCTCATCCTTCCTTTATATGTGCCGGTGCTGATCTTCGGCGCCGGCGTGGTGCTCGAGCGGATGGCCGGGATCGAGAATTGGGCGCAGATTTATTGGCTCGGGGTGATTAGTATGGCGTCCCTGACGCTGGCGCCGTTCGCGGTGCAGGCGGCCCTCAAGGTCAGCGTAGAGCAGTAGCGAGCAGCGAGCCGTGGCAGAATCGCGAATCACCGGCATGTCTTCCAAGCAATCCCTCAAGCAGTGGTGGCACCGCATGGGCTCGCCGCGCTGGTTCTACGAGATCAGCGGTTCGTGGCAGCGGGCCTTCGGCTTTCTGGCGTTCGTCCTGCTGGTTACCGGCACCGTCTGGGGGCTGGTCTTCGCGCCACCCGACTACCAGCAGGGAAACAGCTTCCGCATCATGTACGTGCACGTGCCCACCGCCATGGTGGCGCAGACGGTCTACATGCTCATGGGTGCGGCGGGGCTGGTGCTGCTCGTCTGGCGCATGAAGCTCGCGGACATGGTGCTGACCGCGGCGGTGCCCTTCGGCATGTCCATGACGGCCCTCGCGCTGTTCTCCGGTGCGGTCTGGGGACGGCCCACCTGGGGCGCCTGGTGGGTCTGGGATGCGCGTACGACCTCCATGCTCGTTCTGCTGTTTCTCTATTTCGGCATCTACGCGCTGCGCCGCGCCATTCCCCGTGAAGAGACCGCCGGCCGTGCCTGCGCGGTGCTCGCCCTGGTCGGGACCATCAACATCCCGATCATCAAATACTCCGTCGACTGGTGGCTGACCCTGCATCAGCCGGCCAGCTTCACGCTCACCAAGGCGCCGAGCATGCCGGCGGTCATGTGGCTGCCGCTCCTGATCAACATGCTCGGGATCTACTGCCTGTTCGGCGCCAATCTCATCGCGCGGGTGAAGCTCGAGATCCTTCGGCGCGAGCAGGGTACCCAATGGGTTCGCAACCTCGTCGCGGAGGCGAAGGGGTGAGCTTTCACTCCTTCGCCGATTTTCTCGCCATGGGCGGGCATGGTCTCTATGTGTGGCTCGCCTACGGATCGACGATTGCCGTGGTGCTCGGCAACGTGCTGGCCGTGCGGATTGCGCGCAGGCGCTACTTCCGTCAGGCGCAGGCCCTCGAGCGGCGGCTGCGGGCCGATGCGGGTGGAACCCACCCGCATCTCGAGGATCAAAACACGGATCGCATGGAAGGAAGTTGAGTGAACCCGAAACGCCGCACCCGTCTCGTCGCCGCGCTGTTTCTGCTCGCGGGGGCCGGGGTATCCGTATCGCTGGTCCTGATGGCGCTGAACGAGAACATCAACATGTTCTACCCGCCGGACGCGGTGGTTTCCGGCGAAGCGCCGACCGATACGCAGATCCGCGCCGGCGGCATGGTCCTCGACGGCAGCGTGGTTCGCGACCCGGAAGGCCTGGACGTCGCCTTCGTTCTCACCGACTACGCCGGGTCGGAGTTTCAGGTCCGCTACAGCGGCATTCTGCCGGACCTGTTTCGCGAGGGTCAGGGCGTGATCGTGCAGGGTTCGATCACCGATGCCGGCTACTTCCGGGCCTCCCAGGTGCTCGCCAAGCACGACGAGACCTACATGCCGCCGGAGCTGGCCGATCTGTCGCCCGGCCACCAGAAGAAGCCCAACCCGTTGAACTATGATCGTTGAGCTCGGACATCTGGCCCTGGTC
>JASFLG010000273.1:0-6374 GCA_050118205.1 Pseudomonadales bacterium | reverse complement strand
GGCGCGCTGCGCGAGCGAACGAGCGAAGTGGAGGCGCTGAGGGCGCAACTCACGGCCCGTGAGTCCCAGGCGGATCCCGCGTCGCCGGGCACGGGATCCGGCATTCAGGCGCGTGATGACCTGATCAAGGAGCTCGAGTCCAAGATCCGGGCCCTGTCCGGCAAGTACCAGGATACGGAGGGTCAGCTGCGCGCGCGGGACCTGGAGATCTCCCAGCTGCGCGAGGAAGCGTCCGAGTGGCGCGAGAAGTGGCAGGCGGCCACGAATGCGCTCGACGAGCAGGCGGACGGGGTCGAGGGTAAGACCCGGGAACTCAAGCGGGTGAAGGCCGAGCTGGATGAGCTGCTTGCTCTGCAGGACACCCATACGGGGCGCATCAAGGAGCAGGAGCTGGAGCTGACGGCGCTTCGAGAGCGCAGCCAGTCGCTCGAGGCGCGCAACGAAAATCTCTTCGAGACCACGGAGCTCGCCAACCGGCAGATCGAGACCCTGGGAGAGAATCTGGAGCACCTGCGCTCGGAGCTGAAGGCGAGCAAGCAGGCGCTGGCGGATCTGCAGGCGTCGGGGGAAGGCAGCGGCCGCCGGGTCGACGAGCTGAAGGCGCAGATCGCGAGCCGGGATCAGGATATCGAGTTTCTGCACTCTCATGTGGAGGAAAAGCAGAGCGAGATCAAGCGGCTGGGTGAGCGCATCGCCGGCCTGGAACCCCTCGAAGGGACGCTCGAGGCCGCCCGGGCGGAGCAGGAGCGGCTGACCCGCGAGCTCGAGTCGCGGAACGCCGAGGTTGCCGGTCTGACCGAGCGCCTGGCCGAGCTCGATGGCGCGCGCAGAGCGCTCGCGGATGCGGAGCAGCAGCAACGGTCGATCGCCGGAGAGCTCGAGGCGGCACGACAGGAATCGGCAACGCTGACCGGTGAGGTGGAGAAGCGGCAGGCGCGCATCGGCGAGCTCGGTGAAGAGGTCGCCCGGCTCGAGGAGTGCGTGGTGCGAGCCGAGGACGCCACCGGCCGGTTCGAGGCCGAACGGCGCCAGCTTTCCGAGCAGATGGACGAGCTGAAGCGGCGCAATGAGCACCTCGAGGCGCAGCTGACGGAACGATCCAGTCTGGTGGTCGGCCTCGAGCAGGAAAAGACTGCCATCAGCAGCAAGTCCACTTCCCTGGAAGCCGAGAACAAACGCCTCTCGGAAGCGCTCGACAAGGCTCAGCGGGCGGCGGCCGGCAACGCGGACTACATCGCTCAGGTGGATGCGCGGCTGGAGCGGCAGAAGCAGCACATGGATAGTCTGGAGACAGAGCTCGCCGAGATTCAGGAAGAGTACGCGGAAGCGGTCAAGACCCATCAGCGGGAGCTGAAGGAACGGGATGCCCGGATGGCGACGGTCTCGGCCCAGCTGGCGGACGCCGATCCGGAGGCCTTGAAGGCAACGCTCGCCAGGGTTGAAGGTGAGCTGGACGAGGCGCGCCAGGCGCAGGACGAGGACCGCAGGCGGCTCGAGGTGCAGGAGGCGAAAGGCCGCGACCTGTCCCGTGACCTCGAACGCGCCCGCGAGGCGGAAAACGAGGCCCGCCGGTCGCTCGGCGAGCAGACGGAGAAGCTCGAGAAGCTCGAGAAGCAGCTCCACAAGCAGTCCACCGCGGCCCTCGAAGCGGAGAACGCAGCCGCGCGTCTGCAGACCGAGCTCGAGGAGCTCAGGGCAGCGACGAGCCGCGAGCCCGACGAGGTGTCCGGCGAGAACGCGCTGCTGCAGGCCGAGGTGATCAAGCTGGAAGGCATGGTTCGAGAGCGGACGGAACAGCTGAACAAGCTGCGCTGGCAGCAGGACATGCTGGAGAAGCAGGCGGGCGATCCCTCGGAGAGCAAGATGCTCGTGGTGCTGAATCAGCAGCTGCAGAGCGCCCGGGACGAGAACCGGCGGTTGAAGGACGTCGCGAGGGAGCTGGAAGAGCGCATACGCGGGCTCGAGCGGGAGGCCGAAGCGCCGGTGGCCGGACCGTCGGAGGAGACGGTCCGGGACGACCTCTCCTGTATCAGGGGCATTGGTCCCAAGCTCGTGAAGCAGCTCACCAGGCTCGGTATCACCCGTTACGATCAGATTGCGACCCTGTCGGAGTCGGACCTGGACGACCCGGAGCATCCCCTGCATGCCATGAAGGGTCGGGTGATCAAGGACGACTGGATCGCGCAGGCGGCACGCCTGGCGGGTGCCTGAGCCGCCGGCGCGTCTGGGCCATTTGCATCAGGCCCGGTCCGCACCATTTCACTATCTTCGGTCGTTCCGAGGGCTGAGTATTCAGCCAGTCCAGGGAATGGCCTCGATCTTCCGTCGGTCCGTGCAAAGGGAGTGTTTGCCGGCCGGCGGATCCTCGCTCCGGGTGTCCCCCCCGTTACGCCTCCGCGCCGCCCAGGATCTCCACCACTGTGGGCCAATGCTCGTACATGATCAGCGATCCCGCGTCCGGGAACCGGCGCCAGCTCACCGTCTGCCCGGCGAGATAGGCTGCCAGGTCCTCGATGCTTGAGAGATTGTCCTCGGTGCCGTGCCAGGCCGTCACGGGCATCTCGAGCGGCGGGCACGGAGCGGGCTTCGCCTGCGCAAAGCACCTGAGCTCGCCGGCCACCCCCGCGGCGGTGACGGTAACGCTTTCCAGAGTGTAGGCGATCATGTGCTCGAGAATGTCCGGACGGGACTCGAGCAGGGCACGGTCGTGCGGGACCGAGCCGTACACGCTCTGGATGAGTCGTGCATTGGTCCCCGACGATACCCGGTTGCGCAGGATGTTGAAGAAGCTCGTCATCAGCCAGGGCCGGGCGATCATCTTCGTGTACAGGGGCATGAGGTGCTGGAAACGCCCCGTCATGGGCCGGGGCGGGCGGCCGGCGACCAGCATCAGGTGCGAGACCCGTCTCGGGACCTGCGCGGCGAGGCTCACGGCGTAGGCGCCACCGGCCAGAAACCCGAGCAGGGCGAAGCGTTCGACGCGCAGATGGTCCAGCAGGGCCAGGGTGTCGTCGACCACGCTCTCGAAGGTGAAGTCCGCGTGCACATCGGAGAAGCCGAAGCCCGGCCGTTCGGGCGCGATGAGGTAGAGCCCGGCGTCGCGGGCGAGCCCGTCCGTGTCCGGCGGCAGCCGCGAGCAGCCGAGGGTCTCATGAAGGTAGACCGCCGGTGCGCCGGTGGTCTCGCCATAGGTCCGGTACGCGAGGCGACGCCCATCCGGCAGGATCATGAAGTGGCGGGGCGGGCTGCGTCTCGGTCTCGGCGGATCGTCGACCGTGCCGGCCAGGATCACGGAAAGCTGGGTCACCACGAGCACCAGATCGCTCTGCCGATTGATGCCGCTCTTGTCGAAGACGGACTGCAGGTGATTGCGTGCAGTGTTGATACTGATACCCAGATCCTCGGCGGTCTCCTTCAGCGTCAGTCCCTGCGCCAGCTTCATGGTCACGTCCACCTCCGCGGCGGTCAGCCCCAGGCTTGCCTGCACCACCTTCTCGAGGCGCTGGTCGCCGTCGTCCTGAGCGATGAACAGCGCATGGGTCGCATCCCGGGTGAGCCGGTCCAGCGATGGCGGAAACTCCGCCCTCGAGATCAGAAAGCCGAAACGCTGCCTCGGCCGGCTCGGGTGCACCAGGGTGATGAGCGAGTGCCCGCCGTGCTGCGCGCCGAGGGTGTTCCGGGCGCTCTGCAGCGACGCGGCGCTCTCGGGGTGGCTGAAGGAGAGTCTGCCGCGCCGGTCCACGGTGAGATACTCCGAGAGTGCGGCCAGGTGACGGGTGCCGCCCACGACCCGGTTTCTGGCGTTCATCAGCAGGTAGACGAATCCGGCCCGGCCCGGATCGACGCTGTCCTTGATGCGCCAGGACAGCGACTCGGCGCGCGACAGCTCGGCGATCAGCGCACCGGGGTCCCAGTGGTCGAGGTCGTCGGTCAGATCGTCCAGGCGGGCCAGCAGATCGGGCCAGGTGGTGGGATCGACCGCATAGGCGGTGAGCGCGTCGAAGAAAGCGCCGGAAGGCGCGGCACGCTTCTCTGATTCGGACGCTTCCGATCCCTCGCTCATGAGCTTATGAGAGCAGAATTGTCCGGCCCGCGCACCCGCCGTTGCGGACTGGCAACCATCACCGGCCCTGGCTATAGTTCGAGCACCCTCAGAAGGCGCGCTTCGCGGAGTTGCTTCATGGACTCAAAAGCCAACCTTGCTTCCGCCGACAAGGCCATCCGGACGTCTCCGGAACCCGATGGGCGCCGATCCGGCAGGGATCGGCGCGCGTTTGCCGAACGCCGCCGCTCCGGCGGGCTGTTCGAGGTACGCGCCCGTCGCGGGGCCATCACCTACGATCGTCGGCGCGGTGATCGTCGCGACCAGGGCCGATCCTGGCTGGCCTTCTGGCGGCGCTGACGCGCGAGGGTATCGCGCTCTCAGGAATTGCGGCTTACCACGATGGACGGCGCGTGCAACGCGCGGCACATTGGCGCCCGCGGTGAAGAAACGATAGGAGAAGGACCCATGAAGTCGACCATCTTCAGCACGATGATGCTCATTGCCGGACTGCTCGCTCTGCCGCAGCTGGTTCAGGCGGCAGATCTCGCTGCCGGCAAGACCGCGTACACCGTCTGCGCCGCCTGTCACGGCCAGAACGCGGAGGGCAATCGCGCCATGAATGCCCCCAAGCTCGCCGGCCAGGAGGCCTGGTACCTCGAGCGGCAACTCGATGACTTCCGTGCCGGGCTGCGCGGCACCGCCCCCGGCGATACGTTCGGGATGCAGATGCGGCCCATGGCCATGGCGGTGGGCGACCCCACGGCGCAGGCGAATCTCATCGCCTACATCACCTCCCTGCCGGACGTTGATGCGGAACCGACCATCAGTGGTGACGCGGCAGCGGGCAAGGCGAGCTATACGGTCTGCGCCGCCTGCCACGGCCAGAACGCCGAAGGCAATCAGCAGATGGGTGGGCCGAAGCTTGCCGGTCAGGAGGACTGGTATCTGGTCCGGCAGATCACCAACTACCAGAAGGGCCTGCGCGGCTACGACCCGAAGGATACGTTCGGTAACCAGATGAAGCCCATGGCGGCCACGCTGACCTCTGAGAAGGCGATCAACGACGTGGTCGCCTACATCGACAGCCTGGACTGACCGGTCTCGGCGCACACGGTGAACCGCCGTCTGCTGGTCGACCTCGAGGCGCTGGCGGCCAACTACCGATTGTTTGCCCGGGCGGCTGACGGCGGCGCCACGGGCTCTGTGGTGAAGGCGGATGCCTACGGGACCGGCGCGGCCACGAGCGCTGCCCGCCTCGTCGCCGAAGGCTGTCGGAGCTTCTTCGTTGCAAGCCCCGAAGAGGGGCTGGCGCTGCGCAGGGGACTCGGTCCGGGGCCCGAGATCTTCGTCTTCGAAGGCGTGGACGCGGACGATGCCCCCGCACTGGCTGGGGCCGGAATCATCCCCGTGCTCAATCATCCGGGACAGCTCGAGTCCTGGCGTCCCTTCGCCGCCTCGCCCGCTGCCGTGCACGTGGATACGGGCATGTCTCGGCTGGGTTTTCCGGCGGACGGGATCGACGATGTCGACTTCTCTGGATTCAACCTCACCCTGCTGATGACGCACCTGGCCTGTGCGGACGAGCCGGAGCACGCCCTGAACGACGTTCAGCTGCGCCGATTCGACGTGGTGAAGCGACACTTTCCCGGGATTCGCACGAGCGTGGGCAACTCCGCTGGCTGTCTGAGCAGCGCCGCGCGGCGCGGGGATCTGGGGCGGCCCGGGATCGGTCTGTATGGCGGCAATCCCTTCGTGACCCGGGCGAATCCCTGTCGGCCCGTCGCGGCATTGCAGGGTCGGGTGCTGCAGATCAAAGCGCTCGACGCCGGTGCTTCGGTGGGTTACGGGGCCACCCGCACGCTCAGCGAGCGGACCCCGGTGGCGGTGGTGGGAATCGGCTATGCCGACGGCGTATCCCGCTACCTGTCGGGCCGGGGCGAATTCTTCCTCGCCGGGCGGAGATGTCCCATTCTCGGTCGTGTGTCCATGGACCTGACCGTGGTGGACGTCTCCGGGGCGCCCGGGGCCGCCGTGGGGGACTGGGCCGAATGCTTCGGCGCAAACATCGGGATCGACGAGGTGGCCGCCTCTGTGGGCACCATCCCGTACACGCTGCTCACCGGGGTGGGTGCTCGGGTTCCGCGCGTCTTCGAGCCGCTGGAGCCGGGGTGAGCTCGCCGCTCTGAACGAGCGCCTGCTCGGCCTGGCCGAGCTCGCCCATCGCCCGATAGGCGAGAACCGAGTTCGCCAGGATCGCTGCCGTGGCCTGGGGCGCCAGCGCCCGGGCACGCTGATAGGCGGCGAGCGCGGGCCCGGGCTCGTTCGCGGC
>JASFLG010000272.1:0-6380 GCA_050118205.1 Pseudomonadales bacterium | reverse complement strand
CCAACCCGCCGTACACCTGGGTGAGCGGTTTCACCACGGAAATGAGCGACAGCTTGGCGCCGTGGTCCTTGGCGATCTGCCTCGCCTCCTTCAGCACCTGGCTGGCTTCCTCGGACAGATCCACCGCCGCGAGGACTTGCTTGTAGGCCATTCTTTGGTCTCCTATCAGATACGAACGCAGAGTACCCCACTCGACCCGGCAGGGCATCGGCCCTCTTCGGGAACTACCTAGACAGAGGGCTGGTACACTCTGTCACCATAGAGTCAGTGGCGGTGGATATTCAAGAATGTTTGACAAAGTGCTGGTGGCCGTTGATCTCGAGCTGGAGCCGGCCCGGGCGCTGCTCAAACGGGCGAAAGAGCTCGCCCGGGGGGAAATCTGGGTGGCCCACATCGTGGAACCCCAGTACATCCAGTACAGCATCGATCCCACCTTCACCGGCAGCCTCACCCGAGCGATGGAGGAGGATGCCATCAATGCCACACGAAACCGCCTCGCGGAGATCTGCGAGCCGTTCGGGATCGATGAGAACCATCAGCTCGTGCGCCTCGGGCGTGCCGCTGATGGGATCCACGAGCTGGCCGAGGAGAAGGCGGTGGACAGCATCATCATCACCTCACACGCGCGCCATGGGCTCGGACGCCTTCTGGGCTCCACAGCCAACGCCGTGCTGCACGGCGCACCGGTCAACGTCATGACCGTGCGCCTGACGGAGGAAGAAACGTGAGTCTGGATGCACAAACCCTCGGCGAAGAGATCCTCGGAGCCGAAATCGTGGCCGGCAAGGAGCTCACCGAGGTCGCCGGCAGCCTGCTCGACGCGGTGGAACGCGCCGGCGCCATCTGGCTTCAGCAGGGCCAGTGGCTGACCGAGGACTGGGCCCGGTTCTGGCTCACCGCGGCCACCCGCCCGGGCAACGCCGCTCCGCTCGCGCGCCTGGTGAACGACCGCTCCGATCATGTCGCCAGCGGCATGCACCAGATGCGTGAGCTGATCGAGCGGGAGTGCGTGCCGCTGTCCGGGATCTGGTCGGCGTTCTTCAGGACGGTGGCGCGCGACTGGCAGAGCCGCTGACGGAACTCGGGTCGGCATGGCGCGGCCATGAGCGAGAACGTTCTGTTCGACCGGAGCTACACCCGTATCTTCGGCGAGGGTGTGGGCTTGACGGAGGCGGCCACCCCGTTCTTCGAGGCGTTCTACGGCCACTTTCTCGAGCACCCGGAGATCGCCCGGGCCTTCCGCACGACCGACATGTCGCGACAGGTGTCCATGCTGAGGAAGTCGTTTTTTCATCTGGCCGCCTTCTATGTCAGCCACGAGCCACCGGCGGAGCTGACGAGGCTTGCTGATCTGCACCAGCGTCTCGGCATCGACGACAGTTTCTACGACCTGTGGCTCGATGCGCTGGTGAGCACGGTGTACAGCCTCGACCCGGAGTGCGATCTGGCGACGGAACTTGCCTGGCGCTGGGCCATGACGCCGGGCCTGACCTACATGCGGATGGCCGGACGACTGCAGGAGGAACGGCGGTGATCGAGTACCCGGCGCTGGACCAGCTCCCCATCGCACTGCTCCGCAGTGCCGCCGACGGAACGGTCACCTGGGTGAACCGTTTGTGCGAGGAAACCATCGGCTGTCTGCCGGGCGGGCGCTGGTACGCGCCATTCGACGATGTGGACCCCCTGCGTGCCCGGACGCTCTGGTCCGACTGCGTCGGCCAGCAGGCACCGATCACCCTCGACGCCTCCGTGCGCGTCACAAACGACGAGACCCGCTTCTTTCACGCGATCCTGCAGCCCACCGAGGTCAACGGTGAAAGCGAGATGATGATCTGCCTGATCGACATCACCGACCAGACCGTCGCGCTCGCGGAGACCCGGGCCATCCTGGATGCCGCGGTGGACGCCATCGTCATCATCGACGAGCGCGGGCGGATCGAGACCTTCAATCAGGCAGCTGCCGATCTGTTCGGATACGAGCCCGACCAGGTCATCGGCAAGAGCGTCAACCTGCTGATGACGGAGGAGCACGCGCGCCACCACGACGGTTACCTTCGCCACTACCTCGAGACCGGTCACGCATCGATCATCGGCGTCGGCCGCGAGCTGACGGCGCAGCACGCGAACGGTGACCAGATCCCCATCTATCTCGCCGTCTCGGACATCCACCTCGACGGTCGCCGTCGCTTCGCCGGTATCGTGCGCAACCTGACCGAGCAGCACGCAGCCCGGGAAGCCCTCGTGACTCAGCGCGAGAAGCTCGCCCACGTCGGTCGGCTGTCGACCATGGGCGAGATGACCGCGAGTATCGCCCACGAAATCAACCAGCCGCTCACTGCCATTTCCATGTATGCCCAGGCGAGCCTCAAGCTCCTGGACCAGCCGGACGGCAAAGCACGCGTTCGCGATGCCCTGGAAAAGCTCACCGTGCAATCGCTTCGAGCGGGCGCCGTGATCGAGCGGATTCAGCGTTTCGTACGCACCCAGGAGACCAGCAAGGAGCTGGTGGAGATCAACGGGCTGGTCATCGACCTGTTGAAGCTCGCCGACAGCGACGCGAGGATGCACAACATCGAGCTGAAGCTGAAACTGGCGGACGACCTTCCCGCCGTTTTCGCCGACCCGGTGCAGATCCAGCAGGTGATTCTCAATCTGATCCGAAACGGCATCGACGCCATGAACGAGATCGGCTGCCGCAACGGAAGGACGATCCAACTCGAGACACGCGTCTCCGGTGGCAGAGTGATGGTCCTGGTCGGCGACCAGGGTCCCGGGGTTGCCGACGACCAGGTCGACCTGGTATTTACTCCGTTCCACACTACCAAGAAGGAAGGCATGGGCATGGGGCTGTCGATCTGCCGATCGATCATCGCCGATCACGGCGGCGAGCTCAGCTATCGGAACAACGAAGGCGCCGGTGCCTGCTTCTACTTCAGCCTGCCAGTCGATGATGAGTGACAGCAATCCCACGGTGTTCGTCGTGGACGATGACGAGCCGGTGCGGGACGCCATCGCCATGCTGCTCGACACCGTCGATATCTCCCACGAGACCTACGCCAGCGCCCAGGCATTCCTTTCCGGCTACGACGAGCCACGCAAGGGCTGCCTGGTTCTGGACATCCGCATGCCGGGCATGAGCGGCCTCGAGCTCCAGGAGCACCTGATCGCGCGGAGCGATCCACTGCCCATCATCTTCATCACCGGCCACGGCGACATCCCCATGGCCGTGGAAGCCATGAAAAAAGGTGCCATCGACTTCATTCGCAAGCCTTTCAGGGACCAGGAGCTGCTCGACCGGATCCAGGAAGCGCTGGTGTTCGACGCCGAGAATCGGGCCCACCACGCGGACGTGGAGTCCGTGCGGGACCGCGCCGCGTCGCTGACACCCCGGGAGTGCGAGGTCTTCGAGCGGGTCGCGGAAGGCCAGGCGAACAAGGTCGTCGCCATCGATCTCAGCATCAGCGAGCGGACCGTCGAGATCCACCGCTCCCAGGTCATGCAGAAGATGGCGGCGCGCAATCTGGCCGACCTGGTGAAGATGAAGCTGCTCCTCGATCAGAACGGCTCCTGACGACAGGCGGCAGTCGCCGCTTACGTGAATCCGCGTATTTGCGAGTGTCCGGGCGCCGATTACCTTGCGCCGATGAATGCTAATCCCGCGTCTGTCGTGCACGTAGTAGACGGTGATCCGGCGGTCAGGGACAGCCTGACGACGCTGTTGGGTCTGAACGGCTTCGAGGCAACGGCATACGCGACCGGCGCGGCGTATCTCAACCGCGGCCCCGGGCATCGCGACGGCGGGGAATGGGTGGTGTGCGAGGCGGACCTTCCGGACGGCAGCGGTCTGGACCTGTTCGCCAGAATCCGGGCGGCCGATGCCGACACGCCCTTCATTCTGCTGGTCAGCCACCGCGACCGGGGCATCGTCGAGTCCGCACGCCGAGCCGGTATAGAGCGCGTGTTTCAGAAGCCTCTCGTACACCGGAATCTGCTCGAGTACATCCGCAGCCGGTCGCAGCGCGAGGACGGGAAATAGCCGGGGTGAAGGGCTATCATCATTGCCGCGGGACGAACTGGCAGGGGAGGGTCAGCAGCGCACGGATCGCCGTCGTGCGCCGCCTGCATCCTTCCCCGAGCGCCCCAAAACGAACCAACTCAAAGCAAACGCTCGAATAAGGAAGAGAAGTGACGGAGGAAACCCCCTACAACCTGCAGGTGGTGCGCTGGTTTGCCGTGATGACCGTTGTCTGGGGCATCGTCGGCATGACCGTCGGCGTGCTGATCGCCGGGCAGCTGGCCTGGCCCGCACTCAATTTCGACATTCCGTATCTCACCTACAGCCGGCTGCGGCCGCTGCACACGAACGCGGTGATCTTCGCGTTCGGCGGCAGCGCGCTCATGGGGACCGCGTTCTACGTGGTGCAGCGCACGTGCCGGACGCCTCTCATATCGAACGGGCTGGCCAAGACCGTTTTCTGGGGGTGGAACCTGATCATCGTGCTGGCCGCCATCACCCTCCCGCTGGGGCTGACCACCACAAAGGAGTATGCCGAGCTCGAATGGCCCATCGACGTGCTCATCGCCATCGTCTGGGTGCTGTTCGGGGTGGTGTTCTTCGGCACCATCGCCAAGCGGACGGTGCAGCACATCTATGTCGCCAACTGGTTCTACGGCGCGCTGATCATCGGCGTCGCGGTGCTGCACATATTCAACAGCATGGAGCTGCCCGTCACGCTCACCAAGAGCTACTCCGTCTACTCCGGCGCCATGGACGCCATGGTGCAGTGGTGGTACGGCCACAACGCGGTCGGCTTCTTCCTGACCGCCGGCTTCCTCGGAATCATGTACTACTTCGTCCCCAAACAGGCGGGACGACCGATCTACTCCTATCGGCTGTCCATCGTTCACTTCTGGGCGCTGATCGCCATCTACGTCTGGGCCGGTCCCCACCACCTGCACTACACGTCGCTTCCCGACTGGGCCCAGAGCCTCGGCATGGTGATGTCGCTGGTGCTGCTGGCACCGTCCTGGGGCGGCATGATCAACGGCATCATGACCCTCTCCGGCGCGTGGGAGAAACTGCGCACCGACCCGATCCTGAAGTTCCTGATCGTCTCCCTCTCGTTCTACGGCATGAGCACGTTCGAGGGCCCGATGATGTCCATCAAAACGGTCAACGCGCTCTCGCACAACACGGACTGGACCATCGGTCACGTGCATTCCGGCGCCCTGGGATGGGTGGCAATGATCAGCATCGGCGCCATGTACAACCTGATTCCCATCCTCTATGGACGCGACCAGGGTCAGATGTACTCCGTGAAGCTGATCAACCTGCACTTCTGGCTCGCCACCCTCGGCACCGTGCTCTACATCGCGTCCATGTGGGTCAACGGTCTGCTGCAGGGTCTCATGTGGCGTGCCACGTCGGTGGACGGGACGCTCACCTACAGCTTCGCCGAGGCGGTGGAGGCAAGCTACCCCGGCTACTACGTGCGTTTCATTGGTGGTGCCATCTTCCTGCTCGGCATGTGCATCATGGCATTCAACGTCTACAAGACGGTTCGGGGCCAACGTCGCATCGAGGCGCCCGCTCCGGCGACGCCCCTGGTTGCCCCTGAAGGAGCCAACGCATGAAACACGATTCCGTGGAAAAGAACGTCGGGCTGCTGATGGCGTTCATCCTCATCTGCGTGAGCTTCGGCGGCATGGTCCAGATCTTTCCCCTGTTCTTCGACGGCAAGCTGTCCAAGCCGATCGACACGCTGAAGCCGCTCACGGCGGTGCAGCTCGAGGGGCGCGACATCTACATCCGGGAAGGCTGCGCCGTCTGCCACACACAGATGGTACGTCCTCTGCAGTACGAGACCGCCCGCTACGGACATTACTCCGTAGCCGGAGAGGATGCCTACGAGCACCCCTTCCTCTGGGGGTCGAAGCGCACCGGGCCGGACCTCGCGAGGGTCGGGGGCCGATACAGCGACGCGTGGCATGTGGCGCACCTGATGGATCCACGCAGCGTCGTGCCCGTTTCCAACATGCCCGCCTACCCGTGGCTGTTCGAGAACGCGCTCACCGGAGAGGACACGCCGGCCAAGATGCGTGCGTTGCGCACCCTCGGTGTGCCCTATACGGACGAAGACATCGCCGGCGCAACCGATGCCGTCGCCGGCAAGACCGAGGCCGACGCGCTCATTGCTTATCTGCAGAACCTGGGCCTCGACATGCGCGGCTACGGAGGTGGTCAATGACGGCACCGATCATCTCGCTCGTCTCGGTGGTTGTCGGATTCACCGCGCTCGTTCTCTGGGTGTACTGGCCGTCGCGTCGAAACAAGCTGGAGGCGCTCGGCAGGATCCCGTTCGACAACGATCAACCAGAAA
>JASFLG010000271.1:0-6409 GCA_050118205.1 Pseudomonadales bacterium | reverse complement strand
GTACTCCTCGGCAGAGAGCACGCCCTCTGCCAGTTCGTAGAGGTCCGCCAGCTCGATCTGGCTGCGCACCTGCACGGTGATGAGACCTTCTTCCGTGGCGATGTGAAATTCCGGTGACATGAACTCCTGACCGTCCTCAGTGCGGCAAATTTCTTGAGCATGCTAGCCGTCGGGTGAGGGCCGAACTGTGAACCGGTTCGCAATTGCCTGTGCCACAATGCAGCGTCTGGGCCTGAGCGTAGGATCTTCGACCGCATGCGCGAGTCAGCGGAAGCCATCGTCGGCCGATTCGAGGACGCGGCGGCAATCGCAGCGGCGAACGCGGATCGGGCGGAAAGGGAAGAACGTCTAACCGACTCCACCGTGTCGGCACTGCTCCGTGCCGGGGTCGCGCGCCTGTATCTGCCTGCAGGGCTGGGTGGTCTGGAAGTCGATCCTCTGACCTGCGCTGCGGTGACCGAGCGCATTGCGCGGGCGGATGCGGCGGCGGGCTGGTTCGTGATGGTCGCCAACTCGGCCAAGATCCTGGCGGCGGGCTGGCCGGAGTCGCTGGTGGCGGAGGTGCTCGGCGACGATCCGGACGTGGTGGTGGCCGCGAGCGGTAATCGTCCCTTCACCGGACGTCCGGCGGGCGGTGACGTCATAGTCAGCGGCGTGAACAGCTTTGTCAGCGGCTGCCATCACGCGCGATGGCTTCTATCGACCATCGTCGTGGACGGCGAGTTCCTGAGCGTGCTGCTACCCATGGCCGAGTGCGAGATCGTGGATAACTGGCATGCGCTCGGGATGCGTGGCACAGGGAGCAACGATGTGCGGGCCGACCATGTTCGCGTGCCGGCGGGTCACGTCGTGCGCATGCCGACTCCGGGCGAAGTGCGCCGCAATCGCTACTACTCGAGCCCGCTCTATCTCTGTCCGGGACGCATCGTGTTTGCCACCTACGTGCCGGTGACGCTGGTGCTGGCAGAGCGGGCGATCGAGCTGCTCGACGAGCTGGCCGAAGGGAAAACACCCTACGCTGAAACAAGCAAGCTCAAGCATCGGAGCATCGCGCAGATAAAAGCGGGTCGTGCGCTGGCGACTTTCCGGTCGGGACGGGCCCTTTTCCGGGAAGCGCTTGCCGAGACCTGGGATCGGGCCCGTCGTGGCGAGGAGGCGAGCCCACAGAACCGCGCCGACCTGTACCTGGCCGGAACCCACGCGGTGCAGAGCGCGGCGCTGGTGGTGCGGCTGGTCGCGGACGCGGCCGGCTCCTCGATCATCTACCGGGACAATCCGCTCGAGCGCATCGTTCGCGATATGGAAACGCTTCGCCACCACGGGTTCGTCAACGAGAGTCGGTACGGCAGCGTCAGCCAGCTGCGCTGGGGGGCGGAGCTCGACTACCCGCTGCTGTTGCGCTGACCCACCTTTGCTGTCCCCGGCGCCGTCCCGGTGTCTGGAAGTGTTCAGCCGTCGTAGAAAAACGGCCTGTGCAATCCCAGGAGCTGGCGCTCCCGCTCCGAGCCCGCGCGGGCGGCCGCCTCCGGGCTCACGTGATTCACCTCCCGCGTGGTGCGCACGCGCTGCGCGATGTCCCGCCGCGCGTAGTGGACCTGCAGGAAATAGCGGCCCGGGTCACCGGGCAGCGACGGCAGGCGTCGATGCCAGACGTCCGAGACGAACAGACAGACATCTCCCGCCCGGGCTACCAGAGGCTTCACCCCCACGCCGTTGCAGGTCAGCGACACGTCATCGTAGCGGTCGCGGGGCGGTGGCGCGCCGCACTTGTGACTGCCCGGGATGACCCCGGTGGGTCCGGCCTCCAGCGGGCAGTCCCTGAGGAAGATGTGTGTGCCGATGGCGAAGACCGGATACGGAATCCGGTCGTCCCACGGAATGCTCGGGTCGTGCGGGACGTGCGGGCCCGCGTCGATGTGCCAGAAGCCGCCGCCGTGACCGTTGCTTGCACGAGGCGGATTGCGCCAGCAGGTATTGGCGATCACGTGGCAGTCGGCGCCGAGCAGCGGCTCGATCACCTCCAGGATCCGCGGGTGAGCGATGGCGCGCTGAGCCAGCCGCGAGCGGTTGAACATCTCGTAGCGGAAGTCCTCGTCCTCCTCGGGATCGCGCACACCATCGGCGCGCCCGTCCCGGGGGTAATCCCGGTAGACCGCATCGGTCTCCTCGACCAGCGCCGCGATCTCGTCCGCCGTGAGGACACCCTCGAGCTGCGCGTAACCCTCCTCCTGCAGCTGCACACTCGCCGGCGGCGCGTCGCCGTCGTAGGGCAGCAGATATCCTCGCACCCGCCTCAACATTGCGCTCGTCCCCCGGTCGCACCTACAGTGAATCGATTCTAGCCTGGAAGGGAGCTCGAGAGCCCATGCGGGTCATCATCTTTGGCGCCGGTGGGGTGGGCGGTACCATCGGCGCGCGTCTGCACCTCGCCGGCACGGAGGTCGTGCTCATTGCGCGGGGGGCGCATCTGGAGGCGCTCGCCGCCTCCGGCTTGACCTTTGCGGCGCCGGATGGCGAGCACGTGCTGCGTATTCCCGCCGTGGGCCATCCGCGAGACGTGGACTGGCGCGAAGGCGACGTGGTGCTGCTGACCGTCAAGTCCCAGCATACCGTCGCGGCCCTGGACGACCTGGCGGCCGCCGCCGGCCGGGAGGTGCCGGTGGTGTGTGCCCAGAACGGTGTCGCCAACGAGCGCATGGCGCTGCGTCGCTTCCCGCGCGTGTACGGAATGCTGATCAACCTCCCCGCCATTCACCTGAAGCCAGGGGAGGTGGTCACCCACGCCGCGGGCACGGGCGGTATCCTCGACACGGGTCGTTTCCCGGAGGGCGTGGATGCCCTGGTGGAGGCGCTGATGGAGCGGCTCACCAGGGCCGGGTTCAGTGCCCGTCCGGATCCCCGCGTGATGCGCAAGAAGTACGCGAAGCTGCTCATGAACCTCGGCAACATCGTGCAGGCGGCCACGGTACCCCCCGAGGGCGAAGGTGCCGCGTCGCTGCCTCAGGAGGAAGCCGAGGCGGCAAAGCAGGTTTACCGGCTGCTGCGCGCCGAGGCGCTCGAGTGCTTCGAGGCGGCGGGGATCGACTGTGCTTCCCGGGAAGAGGTCCGGGCGCGCCATGAGAACACCTATCGCATGGTCGACGTGCCTGGCCACGCGCGGCCTGGAGGCTCCTCCTGGCAGAGCCTGTCGCGCGGCACGGGTAACGTGGAGACGGATTATCTGAACGGAGAGATCTCGCTGCTCGGCAGCCTGCACGGAGTACCGACCCCGGCCAATCGCGTCTGCCAGGAGGTCGCCGATCGCATGGTCAGCGAGGACCTGCCCGTGGGCAGCTTCCGGCCGTCGCAGCTCCTGGCCATGATGGAATCGAACGGGGAATGACAAGGAGAAAGAATGATCGAGCTCGATGACGACGTGAAATCGCGATTGGCCGAAGCCATCGACAGCGGCAACGTGCTGACCGCCGCCTATGTGGATACCGACGGCAAGCCGCACATCTCTTTCTATGGGAGCACGCACGTGCACGGTCCGGACAGTCTCGCCATCTGGGTGCGAAAGCCGGACAGCGAGCTGCTGGCGACGCTACCGGAGCGGCCGCACATGGCATTCATCTACGGGGACGTGTCGAACCGGGTGTACTACACCTTCGAGGGTCGTGGCCGGGTGGCCGAGGCGGAACGTGAACGGATCTACCAGGAAATGCACCCGATCGAGCGTCAGTTCGACCCGGATGCGAAGGGTGTGCCGGTGGTGATCGATCTCGATCGTTTTACGTCGTTGTCGGTAGCGGGCAAGGTCGTGCAGGAGCGCTGACAAGCGCTTGGACAGCTACCGCCTGTACCTTGCCGCCCGCGTCTGGTACGCGGTGTGCTGGACGACCACCGTCACCGTCAGCCTGGTGTTCATGGTGGAGGTTGCCGGCCTCGACCCTCTCCAGATGGTGCTGGTCGGCACGGTGCTGGAGCTGTCCGTGTTTCTTTTCGAGATCCCCACCGGGGTGGTGGCGGACCTGGTGAGCCGCCGCCTGTCGGTGATCATCGGGCACGCCCTGGTCGGCGTTGGCTACTTTGTCATCGTGCTGAAGCCGGAGTTTCCCGTGATTCTCCTCTCGCAGGTGATCTGGGGTTTCGGCTGGACGTTCATCAGCGGCGCGTATCCGGCCTGGCTCACGTCCGAGGTAGGGATCGTGCGCGCGAACGAGGCCCTGCTCAGAGGCTCGCAGATGGCGCACGGCGCCGCCTTCGTCGGTATCGGTATCGCCATCGCGCTGGCACAGGTGGACCTGGCGTTGCCCATTGCGGCCGGATCGATCGGGATCGCGGCGCTTTCGCTGGTGATGACGTTGCTGATGCGCGAGGACCACTTCGAGCCCGTGGCGCGCACCGAGCGCGAGGGCTGGCGCGACCTGGGTCGGGTGTTCCTGGATGGCACACGGGTGGTTCGCGGCCATCCGGTGCTGCTGCTGATGCTCGCGATCACCTTCGCGATCGGTGCGTTCAGCGAGGGCATCGACCGGCTGTTCACGCCCTATCTCATCGAGCGCTTCGATTTTCCGCCGCTCGGCAGTCTGGACACCGTGGCCTGGTGGGGTGTGATCGCCGCGGTGTCGAGCCTCGCCGGTCTGGCGGCGACGACGCTCGCCCGCCGGACGGTGGATCTGGAGCGGCAGCAGCGCCTGACCGGAGTGCTGGCGGCCTGCGTCGCGGGGATCAGCGTTGGCGTGCTGCTCATGGCGAGCCTGCCGGGATTCTATCTGGTGCTCGCCTGCTTCTGGGTCGTGGCGGCCCTGCGCAGTGTGTACGACCCGATCTCCAGCGCCTGGTTGAACCATCTGTTTCCGGAGGCTACCCGGGCGACGCTCTTTTCGCTGTTCGGCCAGGGGGATGCGGTGGGACAGGTTGCGGGCGGTCCGATTCTCGGATTCCTCGCCCGGCAGCTGGGGATCGGCGTGGCGCTCGGTGCCTCGGCCCTCATGCTGCTGCCGACGCTGCCGTTGTTCAATAGAATCGGTAGAGCTTTCGGCGCGGAGACCCGGGCATGAGTGCCACGTACTGTTATCTTCACCTGCGCGGACCGGGGCGCGACACCGTCGCGCTCGCGACATCCCTGGACCAGACCCGCGCCCGCTGGCAGGCGGAGGGCGTCACCGTCTGGGGGGTGTGGTCGGGGCTCTTCGGCGTGGCGAGCAACGAGCTCCTGGTCGTGGCTGCCACGGAGAGCGATGCGGCGCTGCCGGCCTTCACCGGTGCGCTCGACCCCACGGTCAGGGTGCAGGACGCGTTACGGCTCGCCCCGACCGTGCGTCCTGTTTCGACGGCACCGTGCAGACGTTCCGGTCTCTACGTTTTCCGCTTCTTCGACGTGCGCACGAACGATGTGGAAGAGGTGGCATCACTCTCGAAGCAGGCCTGGGAGACCTTCGAGAACACGAGCGCTTATGCGGCCGAGCCGCAGGGTCTGTTCCGGGAGGTCGGTGCCACGAGGGATCCGGGACGCATGCTGCTCGTCACCTGGTACGACGGGCTCGAATCCTGGCAGACCTCGCGCCGTCCGGCACCGGAAGCCACGGCGAACTTTCAGCGTCGGCGGTCGCTCACGCTCGGAACCCTGGCTCTGGCGACCACGCTGGTCACTTAGGCGTGTGTTGCAAGCTTCGTCTCAGCAGGCATCCCGGCGGACACCACGCCAGCGCGCCTCCTCGTCGTCGTAGCGTCGACCTTCCGAGACCGTGTATCCCCGCCGACGCAGCTCGGCCAGCGCCGCGAGCTCCCGCTCGGCCTGCGCGCAACGTCGCTCGGCTTCGGCGGTACGCACGGCGCGCCGACGGGCGGCCTTGCGGTTCGCCTGCTCCCGCTGGCGGCGTGCCTGGTCGAGCTCGCGGGACAGGGCAGCAAGCATGTCCCGTTCCGCGTCGGACAGGGGCACCGCGGTGACGACCGAGAGGCGGCCCTCGCCGTTCGAGTCGGGCAGCGGGTGTGTGTCGAGCGGACAGCCGAACTGGGTATAGGTGCGGTTTCCGGCCGCATCGGTGCAGCCGTGCACGCCTGCCGGCGTCGGCGGGCAGAGCAGCATGGCGCCGGCCCCTGCAAGCAGGCCGACGGGCGCCGGAAAGCGGTAGCGGGGGTTTGCCATACCGGATCCCTCGGGGTGATCGAGGAATCAGGCTAGCCCGCGCGGTCCCGTCTCTTCAGCGGACCCTGCCGCAGGAAGCCGTGCGTCGATGCCCTAGAGACTGTCCAGCCACTCGTCGTCCGAGCCTTCGTTGATGCCTTCGAACAGAAACGTGGAGAGATAGCGTTCGCCGGTGTCGGGCAGCATCACGCAGAACACGCTGCCTTGCGGGGCGTTCTCCGCCACCTGGAGCGCCGCGGTCAGGGTGGCGCCGGCGGAGACCCCGACGAAGATGCC
>JASFLG010000270.1:0-6428 GCA_050118205.1 Pseudomonadales bacterium | reverse complement strand
TTCTTGTTCCGCCCGAGGCTGCGCCACCACCAGGCGGTGCCGTCCTCGTCCACCATGCGCCAGGTGCGGATCGGATCGCCGGTGACCGGCGGTTCCACCTTGATCACCTCGGCGCCGAAATACCCGAGCACGGTGCCGGCGAAGGGACCGGCCAGCAGCTGGCCTACCTCCACAACGCGGACACCGTCGAGGGGTCTCCTTGCAGTCAATGCGTTGCTCCTGTCTGTTGGCTTCAGGTGTGCTTCGCGGCGCGGTCGGTCTGCCGCCTGCTCAGTTCCGGCGGACGTCGCGGAACGGGCCCTGATCGAAGCGGGGTTCTTTGTCCATACCGAGCACCCGCTCGGCAATGATGTTGCGCTGAATCTCGTCGGTACCCCCGGCGATGGACACGGCGGGCACGGAGACGAAAATCTCGGCGATGATACCGTTTTCCGGGCTCGTTGGTCCGTTGAGCAGCGTGTCCGTGCCGTTGATCATGGTGTGCACGCGCGCCGCCGCCCGGGCGACGTTGCTCGCGGCGAGCTTGCCGAGGGAGCCTTCCGGCCCCTGGGGCTTGCCCTGTTGCTGGGCGGCTCTGGCGCGCCGCGCCGTCCACTCGGCGGTGCGTGCGAGCGTCAGCGTCCTGGCGATCTCCTGGCGGATCACCGGGTTGCCGATGCGACCGGTGGCGACGGCCCGTGGCAGGATCAGATCCACCCTTCCGGCGCGCTGCGGGTACCAGGTGTAGGGCGCCATGAGCACGGCGTTCTCCTGCCGGACCTCCTCGTAGATGGTGCCTTCCCGGGGCGCGCCGGCGGCCGAGCGGAGCACGTCGCCGCCCATGCGCCGCTCGTGGGCGAGCGTTGTCATGGCCACTTTCCAGCCGTCGCCCTCGTTGCCGAGCATCTCGCCGTCCGGTACCCGCGCATCGGTGAAGAAGACCTCGTTGAAGGAGGCGTGACCGTTCATCTGCTTCAGCTGCTTCACCGTCACCCCGGGCTGGTCCATGTCCAGGATGAAGTAGCTGAGCCCCTGATGTTTCGGCACGTCCCAGTCGGTACGCGCGACCAGCAGTCCGTAGCGTGCGTGGTGGGCGCTCGTGTTCCAGACCTTCTGGCCGTTGATCCGCCAGCCTTCCTCCACCCGGTCGGCCCGGGTGGTCGCCCCGGCGAGGTCGGAACCGCTGCCCGGCTCGCTGAAAAGCTGACACCAGAGATCCTCACCGGTGAGGATCCTGCGCAGGTACTTCTCCTTCTGCGCGTCCGTGCCGTGCTCGAGGATGGTCACGGCGGCCAGCCTGCCGGGGCCACCGGACGCCACGCCGACCGCGCCGGCTTCGGCGAACGCGTCGGCCACTATGTTCGCCTCGGCACCCGACAGGCCACGTCCGTACCAGCGTTCCGGCCAGGTCGGCATAGCCCAGCCTGAGTCGACCAGCCGGTTGCGCCATTCCACCAGCGTCGCGTTCGGATTCCAGTTGGTCCGGAGCCAGTCTTCCACTTCCGCTCTGAGCGAATCGTGTGCGGTCATCTCTCAGTACCCCCAGCGTTGCATGAGCCGTTCCCGATGCCAGGACGGGTCGCCCAGCATCACCTCGGAACTCTTGGCCCGTTTGAACCACAGGTGCGTATCGTTTTCCCAGGTGAAGCCGATACCTCCGTGGATCTGGATGGTCTCCGCGGCCGTTCGCAGATAGGCATCCGAGGCCGCCGCCTTGGCGAGGCTGGCGAGTGCCGGTGCCTCCGGGTCGCCTTCCGCGGCTGCCGCTGCCGAGCAATACGCGGCTGACCTGGCGGACTCCACATCCAGCAGCATGTCCGCGCACTTGTGCTTGATCGCCTGAAAGGACCCGATCGTGCGGCCGAACTGCACGCGCATCTTGGCGTAGGCGACCGCGGAGTCGAGCAGCGCCTGGGCGCCGCCGACCATCTCGTTGGCCAGCGCTACCGCTGCGAGATCCATGGTCGCCTCGATCGCCGCCGTCGCGTCCGGCTCGTTACCGAGCCGCTCGCCCATCGCGCCGGTCAGCACCACGTCGGCAAGCTTTCGGGTCGGATCCATCGCCGGCGCGACGGAGACGCTCAATCCGGGGCTGCCCGCGTCCACCTTGAAGATGCCGAGCCCTTCGGGTGAGCGTGCCGCGATCAGGAGAAAATCGGCCGTGTGGCCGTCGATCACGTAGCGTTTGGTGCCGGTCAGAAGGAAGCCGCCGTTGTCGGCCACCGCTTCCGTCGTCACCGCTGCGGGCTCCCAGCTGCCGTCGGCCTCCACCAGCGCAAAGGCGCCGCGCTGGCTGCCGTCTGCCAGCCCGGGCAGGAGGGCCGAACGGTCTGCCTCGGAGCCGGCTTCCATGATGAGCTTCGTGGCGAGCACGGCGGATGAGAAGTAGGGCACGCAGACGAGGCCCCGCCCGAGCTCCTCCATCGCAATGCCGAGCTCGATCGGGCCGAAGCCGGCACCACCGTAGGCTTCCGGAATCTGCAGCGCGGTCAGACCGAGCTCGCGGCCGAGCTGCGCCCAGACCGCCGGATCGAAGCCGTCTTCGGTTTCCATCAGGCGCCGCACCTCGGTGCTTGGCGAGCGGTCCGTGACGAAACGCGCGACCATGTCCCGGAACTGTTCCTGCTCGTCGGTGAACGTGTACTGCACGACTTCGGCCTCTCCTGTACGCTTGCTTACGTTACCACGAGGGCCGAGATGATCGAGATCCATCATGTGGCGGGCACGCGTGGCGTGCGGCCCATCTGGGCCTGTGAGGAGCTCGGGCTCGAGTACCGGGTCGTGCCCGTGGACTTCTCGCCGGCATACCGCGCGAGCCCCGAGTGGCGTCGCCTCAACCCGGTGGGCAAGGTACCGGTGCTGCGCGATGGTGAGCTCGTCCTGTTCGAGTCCGGCGCCATGGTCCAGTACCTGCTCGACCGCTACGGCGCCGGTGCGCTCCAGCCCGCCGCCGGCACCCCGGAGCACGCGCTCTACCTGCAGTGGAGCTGGTTCGCCGAGGCGACCTTCGCAAGACCACTGGGAGAGATCGTCAACCACCGGCGTGCCCTGCCGGAGGCCAGGCAGAGCGATGTGGCAATCGCCGAAATGCGCGAGAGAGCCTGGATCTGCGTGGGAGCCGTGGACGAGGCGCTCACCGGTCGCATGTGGCTCCTGGGCGACGACTTCAGCGGCGCCGACATCATGATGGGATACACGCTGTCTCTCGTCGATTGGCTGGCGCCGGGAGAGCTGCCTTCCGAGGTCGCCCGTTACTGGGCGGCCCTGTCCGCGCGGCCGGCCTATCAGGCCGCGGTCGCGGCGCCCGCACGCGGCTGAATACCTGTACTACCTTCAGCCGAAGCTGAATCGAGTCAGCCGATCACCCCGGCTGCTCGCAGCTCGGCGATCTCTGCGGCGACCATGCCGAGCTCGGCGAGTACCTCGTCTGTGTGCTCGCCGAGGGCCGGCGAGCTCCTCTGCAGTCCGGCCGGGGTCGAATGAAACCGCCCGGCCGGCCGCGGCTGGCGCATGGCGCCAGCGAGGTGGTGTTCGAACTCGGTCAGCGCGCCCATGGCCACCACCTGCGGGTCACGGATCACATCCTCGCGGCGATTGATTACCGCGAACGGGACGTCGTTGGCTTCGAGGCGAGCGCAGACTTCCTCGGTGGTGAACTTCCGATAGGCCTCGTTCAGCAGCTGCTGAAACTGCTCGCGGTTCGCCAGGCGTGCCGTGGGCGTGTCGAAACGTGGATCCCCCCACAGGGACTCGAGATCCAGCGCCCGGAAGGTGCCTTCCCACTCCGCCGCCTTGACGGGCATCACGGCGACGAATCCATCCGCCGTCTGGCGCACGAACACCGAGTGGTCCAGGTTGGGCTGGGGCGCCACATCGTCGCCGACGAAGCTGTAATTCCACATGCCGTCCGGCCAGATGAAGTTCAGCGCCGCGTCCAGCATGGTGAGCTCGACCTGCTGACCGCGCCCCGAGCGCTCGCGGGCGAACAATGCTGCGGAGATCACCTGAGCGGCGTTCAGGGAGGTGATCTTGTCGCAGATCAGCGTATTGACCATCTGTGGGCGCCCGTCATCCGCATTCGCCTGCAGCGCGGCCACGCCGGAAACGGCCTGGATGACCGCGTCGTAGACCCGTCGGCGGGCGTACGGTCCGGTGCTGCCGACCCCGTTGATGGAAACGTAGACGAGGCGGGGATTGGATTCCTCGAAGGACTCATAGCCGAGGCCGAGCCGCTCCATCACCCCGGGTCGGAAGTTCTCCACCAGCACGTCGGCGCCGTCGATCAGGCGCCGGAGCAGCGTCCGCCCCCGGTCGTTGCGGGCGTCGACCACCACCGAGCGCTTGTTGCGGTTCATCATGGCGAAGGCGGCCGACACGCCGTTGCGCGCGGCGAGCCCCCGCCGCATGAGGTCTCCCTCAGCGGGTTCGATCTTGATCACGTCGGCGCCCTGGTCGCCGAGAATCGCCGTGGCGATGGGGCCCGAGTAGATCGACGTGAAGTCGATGATACGTACGCCGCTCAATGGGCCGCTCGGCTGTGGGCGCGATGTCATCTCTCTCTCCTCTCCCTCAGGTTCCGACGATCAGACGGTCGCGTCCGCAATCGCCTCGAGCAGGTAAGCCGACCGGGCCTTCAGGGCCGCGTCCATTTCCTCGTCGAACGTATCACCCAGCGTCTCTGCGACCACCTCCCGCACCGCCTCGAGCAGGTTCTTGTACATGTGCTGCTTGACGCCGTAGGCCTCGTGCGCAGATGTCTCGAATTCGAGATAGCTCGACAGCTCCTCTTCGCCGGGTTCCATGAGCAGCAGCAGCACCTGGCTCATCATGCGCCCGCGCATGTACTCGTCGGTGTGATCCATCAGGTCGCGCGAATCACTGCAGAGCTCGAAGTATCGGGCAAAGACGCGCTCGGTGATGTCCCCGGCACGTTCTGCCACGAGCTCCATGATGTTCGTGATCTTTTCTGCCGTGTTGCTGCTCAATGGTCCCCTCGCTTTGTCGATCCGGTGTCGGCTTCGGTTATGCTCGCGCATTATCCGCCGGTTGGGGAGGGGACGTCGCGATGGAAGGGTCGTGCGGCCACTGACTTTAACTCACCTTGATTCAAGAAACCTTAGGTAACCGATTGAATAGAAGACTTTTATTGTTGCTGGTAGCTGTCCTGGAGAGCGCGCTGGCGAACGCGGGGGAGGCGGACGTGCTGGATCGGCCGGCGGATCTGGAGCAGCTGGCGGCGACGGTGTCGCCGGCGCGCATCGAGGCGGACGTGACCCGGCTCGTGGGCTTCGGAACGCGTCACACCCTCTCGGACACGGCTTCTGATTCCCGGGGTATTGGCGCCGCCAGGCGGTGGGTGCAGCGTGAGTTCGAGTCCATCGGCGATGCATGCGGCGGCTGTCTGACCGTGTACACCCTGACCGACGTGGTGGAGGGGCCCCGCATACCGAAACCCACGAAGGTAGTGGATGTGATTGCCATTCTGCCCGGCTCGGAGGAACCGAACCGATACGTGGTGATGAGCGGTGACATCGACTCCCGGGTGTCCGATCCGATGGACGCCACCTCGGATGCTCCCGGTGCCAACGACAACGCGAGCGGACTCGCCGGTGTTCTGGAAGCGGCCCGGGTGCTCTCCGCCTACCGGTTCCCGGCATCCATCGTGTTTGCCGGACTCTCGGGGGAGGAGCAGGGCCTGTACGGGGGCAAGATCATGGCGGCTGCCGCGGTGGAGGCGGGCTGGCACGTGCAGGCGGTGCTGAACAACGACATGATCGGCAACATCGCCGGCAGCAACGGGGTGATCGACAACACCACGGCCCGGGTGTTCTCGGAAGGTACCCGGGCGGTAGAGACGCCGGAGGAGGCCAGGTCGCGCCGGTTTGCCGGCGGCGAGGTGGACTCCGCCTCCCGCAACCTCGCCCGGTTCATTGATGCCATGGCGGACGCCTACCTGCCGAATCTCGACGTCATGATGATCTACCGCCTGGACCGCTTCGGGCGCGGCGGGCACCACCGGCCGTTCAACGAGGTGGGCTACCCGGCCGTGCGCATCATGGAAACCAACGAGAACTATGCCCGTCAGCATCAGGACGTGCGCGTGGAAGGTGGCGTGGCCTACGGAGACGTGCTCGAAGGCGTCGACTTCGACTATGCCGCCAGGCTGACCGCGCTGAACGTGATCTCGCTCGCCGCCATGGCCAGCGCGCCGGCACCGCCGGCGGCGGTGACCATAGAGGGTGCGGTAGAGCCGAGCACCCGGCTCGCCTGGCGCAGGGTTTCGGGGGCCGTCGGATACCGGGTGCACTGGCGGCTGACCACGTCGCCGGTCTGGACCCACAGCCGCTGGGTCGGAGACGTGAGCGAGGCGCTGCTCGAGAATCTGGTCATCGACAACTACTTCTTCGGGGTCTCTTCCGTCTCGGCGTCAGGGTTCGAGAGCCCGGTGG
>JASFLG010000269.1:0-6430 GCA_050118205.1 Pseudomonadales bacterium | reverse complement strand
GTGCGGCTCGCTTCGCGGTAAACCAGGCGGAGGATCTCGAGCCGGTCTTCGGGGTCGGCGACGTAGCGCTTCAGACGCTGTTCCGAGGCCATCAGCCACACCTGGGCATCGAATCGATCCGTCTCGACGTGGTTCGCAGCGAGGGTCTCGGCAAGCTTGTCCAGGAGGGCCGGATCCACCGGTTCCCGGGAAGGCGCCGCGACCGCGGTGGCTGTGAGAACGGTTCCGAGGGCGAGGCCGATGAGCCGGCGGCGCCAGGCACCGGTCGGTGGTCGGGGCCGCCCGCCCATGCCGTCAGCCCTTTCCCCGGGCCATGTCGATACGGTCCAGCACCTCCGGCAGCGGAACCGCCTGTGCCTCGCCGCCGCCGCGGGCCTTGTATTCCACATTGCCGTCGGCGAGCGCGCGGTCACCGACGGTGATGCGGTGGGGAATGCCGATGAGGTCGGCGTCGGCGAACTTCACGCCGGGCCGGTCATCCGTGTCGTCGAGCAGTACTTCCATGTTCCGTTCTCTGCACGCTGCATAGAGGTCGTCCGCGGCCTTCCTTACGCTTTCGGACTTGCCGTAGTTGAGCGCCACGATGTGCACACCGAAGGGTGCAACGGGTGCGGGCCATTTAATGCCAACCTCGTCATGGTTTTGCTCGATGATGGCGGCCACCAGTCGGGTGACGCCCATCCCGTAGCAGCCCATGATCGGAATCAGCGGTTTGCCGTCCTGGTCCAGCACGTCGGCGTGCATGGGTTCGCTGTAGACGCGCCCGAGCTGGAAGATGTGGCCTACCTCGATGCCGCGCAGGAACTCGAGCCGGCCCTGACCGTCCGGCGCCGGCTCGCCCTCTACCACGTTGCGCACGTCGATCACCCGATCCTCCGGCAGCATGACGTCACGGTCCCAGTTGACATTGACGTGGTGGCGGCCGTCCACGTTGGCGCCGCAGCAGAAGTCGGCAACCGCGGCCGCCTCCGGGTCCACGAAGAACGGAATCGGCAGATCCACCGGGCCGATGGAACCAGGCCTGCAGCCGACGCCGGCCTCGATCTCGTCCTCGGTGGCGAACGCCAGCGGCTGCACGACCCCGGGCAGCTTTTCCGCTTTGATCTCGTTGAGCTCGTGATCGCCGCGCAGCACCACGGCGATGAGCGACTCGCTGCCGCGCAGGATCATGGTCTTCAGGCATCGGGTCGCCGGCAGCGACAGCAGATCACCCACCGCCGCGATGGTGGTGCAGTTGGGGGTGTCCACGGTGGACATGGCGTCGCCCGGCGCGGGTCGCTCGGGTGGCGGCGCGCCCACGGCCCGCTCCAGATTGGCGGCATAGGCGCCTTCGGTAGCGTAGACGATGGTGTCCTCACCGGACGCGGCCAGAACGTGGAACTCGTGAGAGTTTGCACCGCCGATGTTGCCGGAGTCAGCCTCCACGGGCCGGAAGTCGAGCTCCATCCGGGTCAGGATCCGACCGTAGCAGTCGTACATCTTCCGGTAGGTGGTATCGAAGGATGCCTGATCGAGATCGAAGGAGTAGCCGTCCTTCATCGTGAACTCGCGGGCGCGCATGACGCCGAACCGCGGCCGGATCTCGTCCCGGAACTTCGTCTGTATCTGATAGAAGTTGCACGGCAGCTGGCGGTAGCTGTGCACTTCACGCCGGAACAGGTCGGTGATGACTTCCTCGTGGGTGGGTCCCAGGCAGAAATCGCGCTCGTGACGGTCGCGCAAGCGGAGGAGCTCCGGCCCCATCTTCGCCCAGCGGCCCGTCTCTTCCCACAGCTCTGCGGGCTGAACCACCGGCATGAGCACTTCCTGGGCGCCGCTTGCGTCCATCTCTTCGCGGATGATCGCCTCCACCTTGCGCACCACCCTGAGACCGAGCGGGAGCCAGGTGTAGATCCCGGCGGCCACCTGACGGATGAGTCCGGCGCGGAGCATCAGCCGGTGGCTCGCGACGTCCGCATCCGACGGGTTTTCCTTCAGTGTTGGAAGCAGCAGCTGGCTCTGACGCATGGGGTCTCCTGGTGAACGCGGAAACGATAGCAGTTCTGGGGCGCCTTAGGAGAGACCTCCTCCGTCCAGGAAAAGGCCGCCTCGGCGCGGTTCTGACGTGTGCAATAGAGGCATGTGCATCAGAGATGTGCAAAAAAAAGGCCGCAGTTGCGGCCTTTCGGGGTGCTCAGCAGCCTTGGTGCTACACCATTTCCTTCAGCTTCTTGAGCGGCGTGACGCGCACGCGAATGCTGGCAGGCTTCGGACCGATGACGATCTCTTCGCCGGTGGCCGGATTGCGACCGATCCGCTTTTTGGTCGCCGGGCGCTTGACGGACTTGATCTTCATCAGACCCGGAAGGGTGAATTCGCCGATGCCTTTCTTCTTGATGTGGCGTTCGATGAGCGATTCCAGCTCTTCGAGCACGGCACCCACCTGGGCCTTCGACAGGTCGGTGTTCTGCGCAATCTCGGCCAGGATGCCGGACTTGGTCATCTTGGCTGTGATCGGAGCAGCGGATTTCTTGGCCGGAGCTGCCTTCTTCTTAGCCGGTGCTTTCTTCTTAGCGGGGGCTTTCTTGGTCGCCATTAATGCTTGGTCCCTTCTGGAGGTTGGTTAACGAACGAGGTGATTCCTTGCCGGTCGATCCCTTTCGGGGTTCACCCTGGGGTCTCACCTGGTTCCTGCGGACGGGAAGTCAGAGAAAACACTGCATTTCGACCTCCCGCCGATGGTGGCGCTTTATATCCGATCGCTTCGGGACAGGCAACAAAATATGGCGAAATGGCTGTATTTTTACTGGTTTTTTTAAGATCATGCGCCGCTCACAAAACACGGGTCGACCCGGAAATGCCCATCTACGAATATCGATGCACCCATTGCGGTCACCAGCTGGATGCGCTGCAGAAGGTGAGCGACGAGCCGCTCAAGGTCTGCCCGAAGTGCAACGAGAGCGCGCTCGTCAAGAAGATCTCGGCGGCCGGCTTCCGGCTCAAGGGTGGCGGCTGGTATGAAACGGACTTCAAGAGTGGCAAGAAGCGTAACGTGATGGGAGATGGCGGCGGCGACGGAAAGTCGGATGCAGGCGCCAAGGAGTCGGGTGGTGGCGCTTCCGGCGAGAGCGGCGGATCCTCCGGCGGTGGTGGGGAGAAGAAGTCGAACGAGGGATCCAAGGGGAGTGGTTCGACCTCGACCGAGGCATCCTGAGAGCTCAGGCGGACCACAACACGGGCCGCGCCACGAACAGACAGATCTGGCAGAACCGGGGATAGAAATGCGCAGCCACTACTGTGGTGAATTCAGCACCGCCCACGTGGGCGAGACGGTCGAGGTGGTCGGCTGGGTACACCGGCGCCGGGATCACGGCGGCGTGATCTTTCTCGATGTCAGGGATCGCACTGGCATAGTGCAGGTGGTGTTCGACCCCGACACGGAGGAGAGCTTCGCCACGGCGGACCGCGTGCGCAACGAGTACGTTCTGCACATGTCCGGCAGGGTGCGTCCGCGTCCGGAAGGTACGGTCAATCCCGACATGCCGACCGGCGAGATCGAGGTCCTCGGAAAGACGCTCGAGATTCTGAACACTTCCCAGACACCGCCGTTTCAGCTCGACGAGTACTCGGAGGCTGGCGAGGACGTGCGCCTGCGCTTCCGGTATCTGGATCTCAGACGGCCGGAGATGCAGCAGCGTCTGCAAGACCGTGCGCGCATCACCAGCGCTGTGCGCAGCTACCTGGAGTCTGCCGGATTCTGGGAGATCGAGACACCGACGCTCACCCGGGCCACGCCGGAAGGGGCGCGCGACTACCTGGTGCCGAGCCGCACCCACCCGGGCGCGTTCTTCGCTCTGCCCCAGTCGCCCCAGGTGTTCAAGCAGCTGCTCATGATCTCCGGCATCGACCGGTACTACCAGATCGCCCGCTGCTATCGGGACGAGGACCTGCGCGCGGACCGGCAGCCCGAGTTCACTCAGATCGACATCGAGGCCTCCTTCGTGGACGAGCAGACGGTGATGGATCTGACGGAGGGGATGCTGAAGACGGTCTTTGCCGAGGTGCTCGGCGAGACGCTCGAGGACTTCCCCGTGCTCACCTGGGAAGAGGCAATGTCGCGCTACGGCAGCGATAAGCCCGACCTCAGAAATCCGTTGGAGCTCACGGATATCGCCGATCTGATGCGCGAGGTCGAGTTCAAGGTGTTCAACGGGCCCGCCAACGACCCGAAGGGCCGTGTGGTAGCGCTGCGTGCGCCCGGAGGCGGTCAGCTGTCGCGCAAGGTGATCGATGGCTACACGGAGTTCGTCGGCCGCTACGGCGCGAAGGGTCTCGCCTATATAAAGGTGAACGACCGCTCGGCGGGCACAGCCGGGCTGCAATCGCCGATTCTGAAGTTCCTGCCGGAAGAGGTGGTCGCAGAGGTGCTCGACCGTACGGGTGCCGTGGACGGAGACGTGGTTTTCTTCGGCGCCGATAAGTTCGAGGTGGTCTGCGACGCCATGGGCGCTCTGCGCGGCGAGCTCGGCCGGGAGCTCGAGCTCATCGACGAGACGATGCGCTGGGCACCGTGCTGGGTGGTGTCCTGGCCCCTGTTCGAGACGGCGCGGGATGGTGCCCTGGCGCCCATGCACCATCCGTTCACGCGTCCGACGTGCTCGCCGGAAGAGTTGCTCGCACAACCGCTGGCAGCCCGGGCGGCGGCCTACGACGTGGTGCTGAACGGCTACGAGCTCGGTGGCGGCTCGCTCAGGATACACGACCAGGAAATGCAGCAGGCCGTGTTCGAAGTGCTGAACATGGGCCAGGAGGCACAGGCCAAGTTCGGATTTCTGCTCGATGCCCTGAAGCTCGGCTGCCCGCCGCACGGTGGTATCGCGCTGGGTTTGGACCGGCTGGTGATGCTCATGACCGGTACGCATGCGATCCGGGACGTCATCGCTTTCCCGAAGACCCAGACGGCCGCCTGCCTGATGACGGCGGCGCCGAGCCCCGTTGATGAGCATCAGCTGCGGGAGCTGCACATCCGGGTGCGGCAGAGCTGAGGGCACGGGCGGCAGGAGGACGGAGGTAGCAGCGTGGCCGGGCACAGCAAGTGGGCCAACATCAAGCACCGCAAGGCGCGCCAGGACCAGAAGCGGGGCAAGCTCTGGACCAAGCTCATCCGGGAGATCACGGTAGCAGCGCGTCTCGGTGGCGGTGAGCCGGCGGACAACCCGCGGCTGCGCGTAGCCATGGACAAGGGCCTGGCGGCCAACATGCCGAAGGACACCATCGAGCGTGCCATCGCGCGTGGTGCCGGCGGTCAGGACGGCAGCGAGGTGGAGGAGCTCGTCTACGAGGGTTACGGCAGCGGTGGGGTTGCCGTGCTCGTGGAGGTGATGACCGACAACAGGAACCGCACCGTCGCCGAAGTCCGGCACGCGTTCAGCAAGCACGGCGGAAACCTGGGCACGGACGGCTCGGTCGCCTATCTCTTCAGCAGGCAGGGGGTGATCAACTTCGCGCCGGGCGCGGACGAGGAAAAGATCATGGACGTGGCCCTGGAGGCGGGCGCGGAGGACATCGAGTCCGAGGACGACGGCTCCATTCTCGTGACCACCCCGTGGGAGATCGTCGGCGACGTGGCGGACGCGCTCAGGGCCGCATCGCTGGAACCGGACAATACCGAAGTGAGCATGGTGCCGAGCACTTACGTGCCATGTGACGAGGCGCTGGCCGACAGCGTGCTGATGTTGCTCGATGCGCTCGAGGAGCTCGACGACGTGCAGAACGTCTACAGCAATGCCGAACTGGCGGACGGCGAGCTGGAAAGCTGATCGTGTGATCCGTGTCATCGGCATCGATCCTGGCTCCCGGCTGACGGGCTACGGGGTCATCGAGGTCGGCGCGACAGGAACGCGGTATCTGGCCAGCGGCTGCATCCGTACCAGCGCCGGTGCGTTTCCGAGCCGACTGGCGGAGATCTACCAGGGTGTTTCGGCCCTGATTGCCGATCACGGGCCGGACGTGCTCGCCATCGAACAGGTCTTTCTCGCCCGGAATCCCGACTCCGCGCTGAAGCTCGGTCAGGCGCGCGGCGTCGCCATCGCGGCCGCGGTCGCGCACGGCCTGCCGGTGCATGAGTACGCGGCGCGTCAGGTCAAGCAGGGACTGGTCGGCACCGGCCGGGCAAGCAAATCACAGGTGCAGCACATGGTACGGGTGATTCTCTCCCTGCCGGGCGCGCCCCAGGCGGATGCGGCGGATGCCCTTGCGATTGCCATTTGTCATGTCAATACTCTCGGCCTTGACCGTTATCCCCCCGGCGGAAAAACACCCAGATGATCGGCCGAATCCAGGGCAAGCTGCTGGAGATCAGCGACAGGGAGATCCTCGTCGATGTCGGCGGGATCGCCTACGAGGTGGAGGTGACCACTTCCGCGCTGGTGGCGGCCGGCAGTCCCGGCGC
>JASFLG010000268.1:0-6455 GCA_050118205.1 Pseudomonadales bacterium | reverse complement strand
AAAACTGCCATGCTGCTCCAGCATTTCAACCCAGCCTTTCAGGCTCCCGGGGACGCCGACGGCCAGTACGCCAATCTCATTCTCCCTGCGCGCCACCTGCTGGTAGTCAGGCCAGGTATCTGACAGGCACTCATACATGTCAGCCGCGGCAGCTGCCGGGGCCACGCTGTAGTTGTTGATGAAGTGATGCTCGCCATTGCCAAGGCGTATGGTGGACATACCGGCGCCGAATATTCCCACCATCATGGGTTCCACCACCGTCAGCGCAAACAGTGATGCCACTGCAGCATCAATGGCATTGCCGCCAGCAGCGAGCATTTCCACGCCGGCAGCGGTGCCCAGTGGATTGTTGGTGACAACCATACCCCGCGAACCTGTTGCAGGACGCTTTTCTGTCGTAATGGCCACTGTTGCTCCCCCTGATGGTTTCAGACCAGCCTAGCGCTAGTATCGATCGGCTTAGGCGTCCGTTCTGGGTCGAACTTGGAAGTATTCGGAAATTGTCCATTCTCCGAAAGCGGACGCCCGGCAACTAGCCGAAGAACGGCGAAGCCCGGCCACTAGTCGCCGTTTGCTCTACCAATGGTAGCGGGGTAGGCTGCATACATGCTCCTGAACTAACACCCGCATGACCTGACCGTGAGCCACCGGAATCTCCGGTGAATGAGTATGGTTGTTCGGGAGCCTTCCTTTGAATACCTCTTGGTCCGTCGCACACCGCTATGTGGTGTGGCTGTTCTTGCGGTCCTTGCTGCATCGCGGGTGGTGGCTGGTGACCAGCCTTTACCTGGTGATCGAGGCGGAGCTGACCCCATTTCAGCTGGTCTTTCTGGGAACGGCACAGGGTCTGACGGTCGTTGCAGCCGAGGTCCCCACCGGAGTCATCGCCGATACCTACAGCCGAAAGTGGTCAATCGTCATAGGTCACGGTGTCATGGGCTTGGGCATGCTCTCGACGGGCCTCGTGACTTCGTTTCCTGCCCTGATCCTGACCCAGATGACGTGGGGACTGTCCTGGACCTTCTCGAGCGGCGCCGATGTCGCGTGGCTGACCGACGAGCTGAGACACCCGAACAGGACAGCACAGGTGCTGGCCAGCAGCTCCGTCTGGGGCCAGGTGGGCTCGGCTATCGGCATCCTCGCCTTTGGCATCTTGGGCTCAACGCTCGGACTCGCGGATGCGATCGTGATTGCCGGAGGCGGTATGTGGATTCTCGGGGTCGCCGTAACGATCGGATTCCCGGAACAGCATTTTGCGAGGCATGGCCGCACGCATGTGCCGAAGTCAGCTATCACAACCCTGCGCGACGGGTTTTCACGCGTGCGCGCCCTGCGGATCCTGATGCTGCTCCTCCTATGCACATTTCTGGTCAACGGGGCAGACGAGGCCTTTGGCAGACTGTATACCAAGCATCTGATTGACTTGGGGTTCCCGGGAAACACCGAGGCCATTGCCTGGCTCACGGCGCTATCTGTTTCGGCACTGATTCTGGGGGCCATCGCCCTTGCCATCCTGACCAGATTTCTGATGGGCAGGCCTCGCTACGCCACTCTGTACGCGCTGGGAGCGGGAGTTGGCGTGCTGGGACTTGTGTTGTTCGCAACGGCACCTGGAGTCGAGATGGCGATGGTCGGAGTCCTCGCCGTTACAGGTGTTGCAACAACGGTCATGCGAGCTATCAGTTCTATCTGGGCCAACGAGCACGCAGCGAGCGACGTCAGGGCAACTGTCCAGTCTTTTCTGTCGCTGGCGGAAAATTCCGGGGAAATCGCTCTCGGCTTTTCGCTTGCAGTAGTTGCTGAACTCTTTGGCATCGACGAAACAGTGATCGCAGCCGCCGTCATACTGTCCGTGACAATGTACCTAGTCATCACGCAGGGCCAGACGAAGTGAGCCGGCGAAGTAGTGACCGCTTCGGGTCGTTCTCGGTCCAGATGTGTGAACGCACAAAGTGACCGCTTTTGAAATGACAAGGTTCTCTGGATCAAACTCAGGAGAACAAGCATGATCAACTGGGATGCATCGGTGCCATCGGCGAAATCGTTGGCGCCCTGGGTGTGATGGTGACAGTCGGGTATCTGGCCATTCAGGTCCGACAGAACACGTTCGCCTCGCGGGCGCAGACCTATCAGTAACGAACCAATGCCAGTAGAGATCTCACCCGCTGGTCCGCCGAGCCGGGCATGCTGCAAGCGCTGACGGCAGACAGAGAACGGCAGAACGCATCGCAGTCGACCGCTGAAACATTATCAGACGAAGACAGGGCGAAAGTCGCTGCGTTCGCTCGAGCCCAGTTTCAGCACTGTGAAAACATGCACTTCCAGTTTGAGTCAGGCCAGCTCGACAGCGAATTTTTCAATTCAAGATTTGAAAACGAAGTCAGACGGTTTGCACCTTTCTGGGCCAACCACGAGGTACTGCACGGCAGGCCCTCCTTCGAGGCGTACATCAGTGAACTGCAGAACCGTCCTGGCCGATGAAGCTTGGCGACTGAATTCGGAACCGCGCAGAGCAGGTAGCTGGATCGGACCACCTAGTGAGTCCAGCTCGCCGAGCAGCTGGGCGTAAACATGACATTCTCCGCCAAAGTCTTGTAGAGCGATGCAGCCACACCTCTGGCTTACCTCTCGTGATTTTCGCCGCATCGGCCCACCGCGAAGATCCGTTTGGGGTCGAAGTTACGCATTCCATTGTGCGCTGCACGAGGCAGGAATGCGATCAACAACGGACGTCCAAGAAGGGCCCCGAAAACGGGTATTCCCGGCCATAACCGGTCACTTATCTTCCTGCGCTTGAACTTCGATGGAAGGTGAAAATCGCGCATTGTTTCAGCTTAACTGAACAAACTGCGTTATAAGCGCTGTGACAAGCTCCGGGGCATCCTCCTGTATGAAATGCCCAACCCCAGGCAGCACGGTTACCGGCGCGCTTGGCCACATGTCCCGAAAACTCCCCACGATCTGCTCCCGTGGCATTGCTCTATCTTCCGCGCCAGTAACCATCATCGCAGCCTTCGCCTTCACAGCCTCAATCGCTCCCGGGGCCATTATGCCTTCTGCGACAAACTCCATGGTCTCGGGATTGGCAATGTTCAGCGGAAACTGTCTTGCGCCCTTGCACTCCTCGCGCGTAGGGAAAGGCGCGGCATAGGCACGTACCCAGGTCTCGTCCACGTGCGCCAGCCGTTCGAATCCAATGCGTTTCATTACTGAAAGAACCGTCGCGCCAAGATTGGTGATTGTCGGCTCGAACTCGTCGCTATGAACCCACTTGAACCAGGGATAGTCCGAGACCTGTGCGGTGCCCGCTGGGGCCTGTCCGCCAGCGAAGGTATTCATGACAACAAGTCGCTTCACCCGATCAGGATGACGGTAAGCAAACTGCGAACCGATCGGACCGCCCCAGTCCTGCATAATCAACGTGAGGCCGCGTAAATCCAGATGTAGAAGTAGGCGTTCCAAGTTTTCGTAATGTTCACGGATGCTGTAGCTTCGATCCTGAGGCGTTTCGCTCTTACCGAAGCCCATGTGGTCGGGGATCACCACTCTGCCCAATGTGGTGAGTGGACCCACGAAGCGCCGATACAGATAGCCCCAAGTCGGTTCTCCATGGAGGCAAACGAATACTTCGCCGGTATCGCGACTGCCTTCGTCTATATAGTGGTGGCGAAAGCCGCTTCCTTCAAAAAACCGAGGTGTATAGGGCCACGTTCCATTGAATGTTTCGTCTGCTGTGATCATTGTTCCCCCAAGCCCAGCACTGTAGCACTCGAGTCTGTCGCTTGGGTTCAGGGCGGTCAACGACAGCCATCTTCTGTGTAGCAATGAATGAATATCCACTCCGACGAGCATGGAGAACCCGTCTCAGATCAGAAGAAACGGCGAACGTCGTGTATGGGTCGAACTCGGAAGTCTTGTGCATTTGCGCAATCCGACCGGTCTACGCTGTCAAGGAGACATCCTAGGAAGCGAGACGAGAAGTAGCCTCTCAGTCCAGAGTGCCGGTAATCGACTTACGCTGGGAGATTTCGATCCAGTTGCCATCCGGGTCGCGCACGAAGCTGATGTGCGCCACGTCGCCGAGCTTCACCGGCGCCATTCCTTCGCGGCCACCGCCGGCGAGAATCCGTGCGTGGGTGGCCTTCACGTCGAACACCTGCAACGTGATGTAGCGGTAGCCACGGGCACGCTGGACCGGATCCGGGGCGGCATCTCCCGCCTCCAGCAGAATCTGGGAGTCCCCCACCCGAATCAGGCCCGGGCTGGGTTCCGGCAGCCCGAGCACGTCCCGGTAGAACGCCCGGTGATGCGTGAGATCGGTGACCACGAGCACCAGGCGCAGCTGAACGATCCCGTCGGCACCGGGCGGCACGAGCGAGATCCGATTGCCGTCCGGATCCGCCATCTCGCGCACCGTGGCGACACCGGACCTTGCGATGAGCAGGTGCCGATATCCCGCCAGCGGTGCCTCGGGCAGCGGATCGCGGCTGTGATTGATCTTCAGGACGCTCTGGCCGATTGCGTGCCGATGCTGCTCGAGACCGCCTCCGACGGGCAGGAGCTCGCTGAACGGTACACCCGCTTCCGTCTGCCAGAAGTGAAGCATCTCATCGAGGCGGTTGGTGAAGAGGCCGACGTCCAGCGCCGGCTTGGCGAGATCCAAGCGCATTCCCCCTGTCTGCAGCGCCAGCAGCGGTACCGGTTCCGACACCCCCGCCGTCTGGGTGACAATGCGATAAATCTTTGGAGGAGACGACCCATGCGTCAAGTCACGATCAACGACCGCGGCATTGCCGGACTCGCCGTCACCGAAGCGCCGGACCCGACACCGGGCCCGTACGAGGTGCTGATCCGCATGCACAGCACCTCGCTCAACTACCGCGACCTGCTGACGGTGCAGACGGCCGGTGCGCACCAGCCCGGACTCGTACCCAACTCCTGTGGTGCGGGCACCGTCATCGCCACCGGCGCCGGCGTCACCCGGGTTGCCGAAGGTGACCGGGTAGCACCCATGTTCTTCCAGAAGTGGTTCGCCGGTCCGCCCACCGAGGCGGGCCTGGCATCGGCGCTGGGAGGCTCCATCGACGGCTGCCTGCGGGACCTGATGGTGCTCCACGAGGACGGGATCACGAAAATCCCCGATTACATGACCTTCGAGGAGGCGGCCACGCTACCCTGCGCGGCACTCACCGCGTGGCGCGGGCTCATGGAGGAGGGCCGTCTGCGCGCCGGCGAGACCGTGCTGGTGCAGGGCACCGGCGGCGTGTCCGTGTTCGCGCTGCAGTTCGCCAAGATGGCGGGCGCCGAGGTGATCCTCACATCATCGTCTGACGACAAGCTCGAACGCGGGAAGGCGCTCGGCGCCGATCATACGATCAACTACCGCACGATGCCGGAGTGGGGTGCGGAGGTACGCGGTATCACCGGCGGTCACGGCGCCGATCACATCGTCGAGGTCGGTGGCGCGAACACGCTGCAGCAGTCCATCGCATCGGTGGCCCTGTACGGTCACATTCACGTGATCGGCGTGCTGGGCGGGTTCGTCAATGACGTCAACGTGCCGGCCCTGTTCCGTGCCAATGCTCGGATTCACGGCATCACGGTGGGCAGCCGGACGATGTTCGAGAACATGATCCGCGCGATGGCCCTGCACGAGATGCACCCGGTCATCGACCGGACGTTCCCGATGGATCAGGTGCAGGACGCGTTTACCCTGATGGAGCAGGGCGGACACTTCGGTAAGATCGTCATCAACTTCTGAACACTCACAACGCAACGCGACAACAAGCGAGGACAGACCATGGCACTTTCACTTTATGACGTCAGCGTCGGCAGCTATCTGCAGATGCTGGGGGCCACCAGTGGCTATCTCGAGAAAGGCGCAGGGCACTGCGCCGAGAACGGTATCGATCTCGACGAGGTGGTCGAGACCCGTCTCTGGCCGGACATGCTGCCGTTCCGCTTCCAGGTCATCTCCGTCGTGCACCACTCCCTGGGCGCAATCAAGGGCATCAAGGCCGGGCTCTTCACGCCGCCGGACGGTTACGGCGAGCCGGACTACGACGGCCTGCAGAAGCTGGTGGCGGACGCCCGCGCCGAGCTCGAAGGGCTCGACCGCGGCGAGATCGACGCCCTGGTGGGCAAGGACATGGCGTTCGGCCTCGGCGAGCGGAAGCTGCCTTTCGTGGCAGAGGACTTCGTACTGTCCTTCTCGCTGCCGAACCTCTACTTCCACGCCACCACCGCCTACGACATCCTGCGCAACAAGGGCGTGCCGCTGGGCAAGCGGGACTTCATGGGCGCCCTGCGCATCAAGCGCTGACGCGACCGGCGCGGGCTACTTGTACTCGGTGTGCACCTCGTTGTACTCGCCGATCTCGAAGCCCGCGCCGATGCCGGCCCCGACGGTGAAGCCGAGAACGCGCGGCGGTCCGGCCGACGCGTCGTAGTAGCTG
>JASFLG010000267.1:0-6469 GCA_050118205.1 Pseudomonadales bacterium | reverse complement strand
GGGCACTGGACGAGTCGGAGAAGTCGTGAAGCTCGGCGTCTTCCTGCTGATCGTTGCGGTGGTGCTCGGCGGTCTGATCGGCACCCTGGTCGTCCGCGACCCGGGTTACGTGCTCGTCTCCTACGGCGACATGGCACTGGAGACGAGCCTCTGGTTCGCGCTGGCTTTGCTGGCCGCCGCTTATCTCTTCTTCCGCGGCGTGATGTGGATTCTGTCCCGCTCGGTCTCCAGCACCGGCCGCTTCGGCAGCTGGCTGAGGACCCGCCGCGGCCAGCAGGCCAGACAGCGGACCGTGCAGGGGCTGCTGCTCATGGCGGAAGGTCAGTGGGCGGATGCGCGCAAGGTGCTCACCGGCTCGGCCAGGGAGGTGGGCACGCCGCTGATCAACTATCTGAGTGCCGCCCGGGCGGCACACGAGCTGGGCGATGCCGCCGGGCGCGACGAGCTGCTGCGCCTCGCCCACGAGTCGACGCCGGGCTCGCGCTTCGCGGTCGGGCTGACGCAGGCGGAGCTGCAGATGGACGCGGGCCAGTGGGAGCAGGCGCTGGCGACCCTGCTGCAGCTGAAATCCGGTGCTCCCCGACATCCGCAGGTGCTTGCCATGCTCTGCCAGGTGTATCGCGAGCTGGCCGACTGGCAGGCGCTGATCGAGCTGCTCCCGGAAGCGCGCAAGCGGAAGATCTATGACGAAGCGGCCTTCGAGTCGCTGCAGCGGGAGGCGTGGATCAAGCGGCTCGGCCAGGCGGGCGCCGATGCGGAACCGGTGTGGGCGCGGGCGCCGAAGGATCTCAGGCGCTCGCCGGAGCTGGTTGCCGCCTACGCCGGAGCGCTGGTCGCCGGAGGTGCCGTGGACCCGGCAGAGGACGTGCTGCGGAGCACGTTGCAGCACACCTGGAGCGACGCCCTGGTGGCACTGTACGGGCGGATCCGGAGCAGCAATCCGGGGAGCCAGCTCGTTGCCGCCGAGGCGTGGCTGAAGGAGCGGCCGAACGACCCGGTCCTGCTGCTCGCGCTGGGACGCATCTCGCTGATGAACAACGAGTGGGCAAAGGCGCGTGAATACTTCGAGACGAGCCTCCGGCTCGAGCGCTCGCCGGAAGTGTACGGCGAGCTCGGCCGGCTGTGCGTGGCACTGGGCGAGAACGACCGGGGTGGCGAGTATCTGGTGCGCGCCACGTCCGGTCTGCCCGATCTACCCCTGCCCGCCTGACTCAGGGCAGCGGCCCGTCACGCGGGCCGAAGGCGTAGACATCGGATTCGAGTCGGTTTCGATCGACGCCGCTCTCGGTGAGCAGGTCGGTTGCCGCCCAGACGAAGGGCGGACCGCCGGAGAGGATCACGCGAGTCTCTCCGGCCAGCCCGGCCGCATTGGCGGCGAGCCAGCGGAGCGCGTCGTTGCTCCGGTCGCGCCGCGCATCGGCGATCAGATTGGCATGGAAGTGATCCCCCGGGGGCAGCAGATCCTGGAAGTAGAGATCTCGAGGGTCGTCGGCGCAGGCGAGCAGGACGACGGTCGTGTTCGGATGGCGGTCCGTCTGGGCGGCCGCCAGGCACAGTGCCTGGCTGATACCGGTGCCGCCGCTCACCAGCAGCAGCGGTCGCGCATCGTCGGCCGCGAGCATCACGTCACCGCCCGGTCCACGCAGGCGCAGGGAGGTGCTGTCGAGCAGCAGCTCGTCCATGCGCTCGGCATCAACCGCCCCGATCGTGGAGCGGTAATGAAGACAGAGCGTCGGCAGGCGCTCGGGTGGCGAGGCGATGGAAAGGGGAATCGCCGTGCCGTCGTCGTGCAGCACCTCCAGGTACTGCCCGGCGACGAACGTGAAGGATTCGTCGACGGTCAGTGTGAGGACCTGTACTCCGGGGTCGCGGGAAAGCGGACGGACGTCGATGCGGTCGATCGTCCCGGTGCAGATCACCGCCCTTTCATGGAGTTGAAGAACTCCTCGTTGGTCTTCGTATCCTTGAGCTTGTCGATCATGAACTCGATGGCGGCGATGTCATCCATGTCGTGCAGGAGCTTGCGCAGGATCCACACGCGTTGGAGCTCGTCCTCAGCCATGAGCAGCTCTTCGCGGCGGGTGGCCGAGCGCCGGATGTTGATGGCCGGGTAGATCCGCTTCTCGGCGATCTTCCGTTCCAGGTGCAGCTCCTGGTTGCCGGTACCCTTGAACTCCTCGTAGATCACCTCGTCCATCTTGGAGCCCGTGTCGATCAGCGCGGTGGCAATGATGGACAGGCTGCCGCCTTCCTCGATGTTGCGCGCGGCGCCGAAGAAGCGCTTGGGCCGCTCCAGGGCATGGGCGTCCACACCGCCGGTGAGAACCTTGCCCGAGGAAGGCACGATGGTGTTGTAGGCGCGGGCGAGACGGGTGATGGAGTCGAGCAGGATGACCACGTCCTTCTTGTGCTCAACCAGACGCTTGGCCTTCTCGATCACCATCTCGGCCACCTGAACGTGCCGGGATGGCGGCTCGTCGAAGGTGCTGGCCACGACCTCGCCGGAGACGAGGCGCTGCATCTCCGTGACCTCTTCCGGCCGCTCGTCGATGAGCAGGACAATCAGGACCACGTCCGGATTGTTGGCGCTGATGGACTGGGCGATGTTCTGCAGGACCAGAGTCTTGCCCGCTTTCGGCGGCGATACGATCAGCGCCCGCTGCCCTTTACCGATGGGTGCGATGAGGTCGATGATGCGGGCGGTGAGATCCTCCGTGCTGCCGTTGCCCCGCTCGAGCTTGAGACGGACGTTGGGGAACAGCGGCGTGAGGTTCTCGAAGAGGATCTTGTGCTTCTTGGAATTCGGCTCGCTGAAGTTGATCGAGTCGACCTTGAGCATGGCGAAGTAGCGCTCGCCATCCTTCGGAGGCCGGATCTTCCCGGCAATGCTGTCGCCGGTGCGCAGATTGAACCGCCGGATCTGACTCGGTGAGACGTAGATGTCGTCCGGCCCGGCCAGATAGGAGGAATCGGGGGAGCGGAGGAATCCGAAGCCGTCCTGGAGGATCTCCAGGGTGCCCTCTCCGTAGATGTCCTCGCCGGCTTTCGCCTGCTTGCGGACGATGGCCGCAATGACCTCCTGCTTGCGCTGGCGCGCCTGGTTCTCCAGGCCCATTTCCCGGGCCATATCAACAAGCTCGCTGACGGGCATGCGTTTCAGATCTGTTAAGTTCATGGACATGGTGAGTTCAACTTTGGTTGGGCGAAATCGCGTTGTTGGACGAAAGATTTAGTTAGACGAAACCGGCGAACGGGCGAACGAAGTTGCGGGTGCCCTCAGGCCCACGTTCCCCGACACATCTTTCGTAGTTCTGATACAGGTCCGCTAACGAGTTGAGGATCTGGTATCGGGGGAGGGTCCCCGGTCGGACCGGGAGCCGGAAGGTGTAGCCGGAACGGCTACCAGGGCATAGGTCAAGTGTATTGTTTTCGGAAGCCCCGTCAAGCGCGTTTAATCACGCTTTTACGGGGCCGCCGGATGCTCAGATGTTGCTGTCGATGAACGCCGCCAGCTGGGATTTGGACAGGGCGCCGATCTTGGTGGCGGCCACGTCGCCGCCCTTGAACAACATCAGGGTGGGAATGCCGCGGATGCCGTACTTGGGTGGGGTCTCCTGGTTCGCGTCGATGTCCAGCTTGCAGATCTTCAGCTTGTCGCCGTACTCGTCGGCGATCTCGTCCAGTATGGGGGCAATCATCTTGCACGGGCCGCACCACTCGGCCCAGTAATCGACGAGCACGGGCTTGTCGGCCTTCAGCACGTCCGCTTCCCATTCCGAATCCGTGGTATGGACGATTTTGTCACTCACCTTGCGTCTCCTGTCGTCTCCTGTGGAGGATGAACAAATCAATTCTGCCGAGTGTATCACTATTGGCGCCGGCCGAACCCGCGATGTCGGGCGGTGTGAGACCCATTCGGCATGACCTCATAGCGACTCTGCGACCGAGAGGGCGAAATAGGTGAGAATTCCATCGGCGCCGGCGCGCTTCAGGCAGATCAGCGATTCGCCGATGACGTCCTCGGACAACCAGCCGTTCTCGATGGCGGCCATATGCATGGCGTACTCGCCGCTTACCTGGTAGGCGAAGGTCGGGACGCCGAAGCGTTCCTTGGCGCGACGCACCACGTCCAGATACGGCATGCCGGGCTTCACCATCACCATGTCCGCGCCCTCGGCCAGGTCCAGCGCGATCTCGTGGAGGGCCTCGTCGCCGTTCGCCGGATCCATCTGGTAGGTCTTCTTGTTGCCCTTGCCGAGGGTGGCGGCGGCACCGACTGCGTCGCGGAACGGGCCGTAGTAGGCCGACGCGTACTTGGCGGAATAGGCCATGATGGCGGTGTTGATGTAGCCGCCCTCGTCCAGCGTCCGGCGGATGGCGCCGATGCGTCCATCCATCATGTCGCTTGGCGCGATGACGTCGGCGCCGGCATCGGCGCAGACCCTGGCCTGCCGGCACAGGGCCTCGACCGTGATGTCGTTCAGCACGTACCCGGTCTCGTCGATGATGCCGTCCTGGCCATGGCTGGTGTAGGGATCCAGGGCCGCATCGGTCATCACTCCGAGCTCGGGCAGGGCGGCCTTCAGGGCACGCACGGCCCGCGGCACCAGGCCGTCGGGGTTCCACGCCTGCTCGCCATCCGGCGTGCGCAGGCTCTGATCCACGTTGGGGAAGAGCGCGACCATGGGAACCCCGGCCGCGAAGGCGCGGCGCGCCTCCTCGACGAGGTTGTCGATGCTGAGCCGGTCGATGCCCGGCATGGACGTCACCGGTTGCCGCGCGCTTTCCCCCTCGATGATGAAGATCGGGTAGATGAGATCGGCGGCCGAGATCTCGGTTTCGCGGACCAGGCGCCGCGCGAACTCGCTGAATCGGTTTCGACGCATCCGCGTGGTGGGGAAATTGCGCTGCATGGCGGGGTCCTTGGTGCTGGTCTTGGCGTTCGAGGGTCATGGTAACGTAGCAGTTTGAACGAGAGGAACGAGGAGACGTGAAACGGAACGCGGGGATGGGCCGTGCGGGTAAGCTCGTGCTGCTGGTGGTCGTCGCCGCGCTGGTCGTGGCGTTCTTCGCATTCGATCTGGGCCGCTACGCGAGCCTCGACTACCTCAGGTCGGTGCACGACGAGGCGGTGGCGTTCGTGCATGCCTACCCGCTCCGGAGCAGCATCGCCTACTTCCTCGTCTACGTTCTCGTGACCGGGCTGTCCCTGCCCGGGGCGGCGGTGCTCACCATCGCCGGAGGCGCCGTGTTCGGCCTCCTCTGGGCCCTGGTGCTGGTGAGTTTCGCCAGCAGCGTCGGAGCGACCATCGCCATGCTGATTGCGCGTACGCTGCTGGGAGACTGGGTGCAGACGCGATTCGCCGCGCAGCTCGAGACCGTGAATCGCGGACTCGACCGCGACGGCACCTTCTATCTTTTCGGGCTGCGCATGGTGCCCCTGTTTCCGTTCTTCGTGATCAACGTGGTGATGGGTCTCACCCCCATGCCGGTATGGCGGTTCTACTGGGTCAGCCAGGTCGGCATGCTGGCGGGCACGGTGGTGTTCGTGTTCGCCGGCACGCAGCTGGCCCGGGTGGACAGCGTCTCGGACGTGCTGAGCCCGGGGCTGATTCTCGCTCTTTCCCTGCTCGGACTGTTCCCACTCATCGCCAGAAAGGCGCTCGGCTGGATACGGCGACTGCGCCCGGAGGGCGGTTGAGCATGGCCACCTACGACCGCAATCTGATCGTGATCGGTGCCGGCTCTGCCGGGTTGATCGCCGCGCTGGTCGGCGCCACGGTGCGGGCCAGAGTGACCCTGATAGAGTCAGGTCAGATGGGCGGCGACTGTCTCAACACGGGCTGCGTGCCGAGCAAGGCCCTGATCCGCGCCGCGCGGGCGGCACACGAGATCCGCCAGGCACCCCGCTTCGGCATCCACGCGGGGGAGCCGCAGGTGGACTTCGCCGCGGTGATGGCGCGAATCCGCGCGGTGATTTCCGAAATCGAGCCGAAGGACTCGGCGGCGCGCTACAGGGGGCTCGGTGTGGAGTGCCTGGCGGGCGAGGCGGTTCTGGACGACGGCCACCACGTGCGGGTTCGCACGGACGACGGTGAGCAGCGTCTGTCCGGCCGGGCCATCGTGCTGGCGACGGGAGCGACCCCGTTCGTGCCGCCCATTCCCGGCCTGGAAGCCGTCGCCCCGCTCACTTCGGAAAACGTCTGGTCTCTCGAGACGCTTCCGGCGCGGCTGCTGGTGATGGGTGGCGGCCCCATCGGCTGTGAGCTGGCGCAGAGCTTCGCCCGACTCGGCTCGGCGGTGACCCTGATCGACATGGAAAGCCAGCTGCTGCCCAAGGAGGACCCGGAGACCTCGCGGCTCATGGAGTCCGTGCTGCGTCGTGACGGCGTGGACGTGCTTCTCGGGCACCGCGCCGTAGCGGTGGAGGCATCCGACACCGGGCGCGGCGGAATGCTGGTCGCGGAGG
>JASFLG010000266.1:0-6470 GCA_050118205.1 Pseudomonadales bacterium | reverse complement strand
TCACGCCCCACGTTGTACTTGAGGTAGAACACGGTCACCGTCTGCCGCACCGTGAACGACAGCATGCCACCACTGAAAAGCAGCATCACCACGATGAGCGGCGGGTTGCGGAACACGGCGGCCAGGCTGTCGCCGATGCGCAACTGCTGCGCGGGTGGCGGCTGAATGGTCTCCCGGGTGGTCGCAAACGTGAGCCAGAGCAGCGCGGTGGCGGCAATCCCGAACAGGACCATCACGTTCTGGAAACCGCTCCCGGCGTCTGAAAACAAACCTACCAACGGCAGCATGCCGACGGAGATAGCGTAGCCGCCCGTGAAGGCGAAGGCCATGCGGATGGTGGAGAGCACGGTGCGTTCCTGATGATCGCTGGTGAGCGACGAGGTGAGTGCGGAGTACGGGATGCCGACCACGGTGTACAGGATCCCGAACAGCACGTACGTGACGTAGGCCCACACGAGCTTACCCGTCGCGTCCAGATCCGGCGTGCTGAAGGTCAGCACGCCGAGCACCGCAAGCGGCGCCGCGCCGAGGAGCAGATATGGGCGCAGGCGACCCCAGCGGGTCCTCGTGCGCTCCGCGATCATGCCCATGAGCGGGTCCGTGACCGCATCCACGATCCGGGCCACCAGCAGCACGCTCGCCGCCGCAGCAGCGGAGATGCCCAGCACGTCGGTATAGAAGTAGAGGAGGTAAGTAGCGGTGGAGATGAAGTAGAGATTGATCCCCAGATCACCCGCCCCATAGCCCAGCCGTTCAGCTGCGGTCAGACGCTCTGCGCTCGAGATCACCGCTTCAGATGACTCCAGCCGCCTTGAACTCGGCGATGCGCTCCGGCGAGTAGCCGGCGTCCCGGAGGATCGCTTCGCTGTCCTCGCCAGGGTCGGGGGCCGCCCGGTCGAATGTCTCGCTCTGCGGAAATCGGGACAGGTTGATGGGTGATCGAATCAGCCCCACGTCACCGAGCGTGGCATGCGGCGCCATCTTGGCCATCTTCAGATGGCGGACCTGAGGATCTTCGAACGCCTGACCGATATCGTTGATCGGCCCGCAGGGCACGCCGGCGGCATTCAGCCTCTCGACCAGCTCGTCGGTGGTGAAGCGCTCGGTCACGGCGTTGATGTCACGCAGCAGTTCGTCCTTGTGCGCCGCCCGGTCACGGCCTGTGCGGTAGCTGGCATTCTCTTCGAGGTCCTTCGCCTCGAGCGCTTCGCACATCCGTTCCCACAGGCGCTGACTGGGTGCGGCCAGATTGAAGGGACCGTCCTTTGCGCGGAACGTACCCATGGGAAACTGCGTCGGGTGGTCGTTGCCCTGCTGCTCGGGTACCTCGCCCTTCATGGTGTAGCGGGCACCCTGGAAATCCAGCTTGTTCATCATCGCTTCGAGCAGCGAGGTGTGCACCCACTGCCCCTCGCCCGTGCGCTCCCGATGCAGCAGCGCCATGAGGATCCCCTGGCCCAGAAACATGCCGGCGGTGGTATCGCTGATCGCAATCCCCACGCGCCACGGGCCGCGGCCCGGCTCGCCGGTGATGGACATCAGCCCGGACATGCCCTGAATGATCTGATCCACGCCGGCGCGGTCGCTGTACGGACCCTCCTGACCAAACCCGGAGATGCTGGCGTAGATGATGGCGGGATTCACACGGCGCACCGCCTCGTAGTCGACCCCGAGCCGATGCTTTACCTCGGCCTTGAAGTTCTCCACGATCACGTCGGCCTGGCCCGCCAGATCCATGAAGATCCGCAGGCCGTCGGCTTGCTTCAGATCGAGCGTCAGGCTTTTCTTGTTGCGATGCAGATTCTGCTCGTCCGGCCCCCGGCGGGCGCCGGTCACTCCCCGGCCGCTGCCCGTCGGCGGCGGCTCGATCTTGATCACTTCGGCGCCCCAGTCGGCCAGCAGACGCACGGCGGTCGGTCCCGCCCGGGCGTGGGTCAGATCCAGCACCCGGACGTGGGACAGGGGCCCATTCATCGAATGAGTCGGCCCGGCAACGCGTCGGTGGGTTCGCCGTTCTGATAGGTCATCTGGCCGTTCACGAACGTAGCCAGGTATCCCTCGGCCCGCTGATCCAGCCGGGCACCGCCGCTCGGAAGGTCGTAGACCATCTCCGGTGCCTTGACCCGCAGGTTCTGGAAGTCGATCACGTTGAGGTCCGCCTTCATCCCGGGCGCAATCACACCCCGATCGGTCAGGCCCACCGCCCGGGCGGTGTCGTGCGCCTGCCGCCTGACCAGGGTCTCGAGCGGGATCCGCTCTCCCCGCGCCCTGTCGCGTCCCCAGTGGGTGAGCAGCGTCGTGACGAAGCTCGCATCCGAGATGATGCCCACGTGGGCACCACCGTCACCGAGGCCCGGCACGGTGTACTGGCTCTGCAGCATGTCGTAGCAGCAGTCCAGGTTCCCGTCGGCGTAGTTGGCAAACGGCGAGTAGAAGAGCGTGCGTCCGTCGTTGTCGAGCAATCGGTCGTAGACAAAGGTCCACACGTCCTGCCCGGCCCGTTCCGCGCGCGCTGCCACGCTCTCTTCCGGCGCCGGCTCGTAGTCCGGCGGATCACTGAGCTCCCACAGCTTCCTGCCGCCGTCCATGCGCTTCCAGAGCCCGTCGAAGCCGGCCGACGCCGATTCCTCCAGAATCTTCGCACGCCGCTCCGGATCACGTAGCGCGGCGAGACGTTCGGCCAGGGGCCGGCGTGCGATCTCCATGTAGGACGGCCGGCCCATGAACGGATTGAGGCTCGCGGTCAGCCCGAAGATGATGCCGATTGGTCGGGGCGCCACCTGACCGCGCATGGTGAGACCCTCGGTGCTCGCCGTCTCGATCCGGTCGAGAATCTTGCGCCAGCCGTTCGGCGAGAGACCCTGGGCCAGCGAGATCGACATGGGACGTCCGCTCGAACCGACCATCGCCTTGAGTAGCGAGAACTCGTCATCCAGATCGGCGAAGTCGGAAATCATCTCGATGACGCCCCGCCCCGCATCCTTCAGGCCCTGGGCGATGCCGACCATCTCCTCGACCTCCGCGGTGAGCGACGGCGTGGGAGCACCTTTGCTGCTGCGGTGATTGAGCGTGCGCGAGGATGAGAATCCCATGGCTCCGGCGCGGATCGCCTCCGCCGTGAGCCGCCGCATCTCGGCGATGTCCTCCGCAGTCGCCGGCTCACGGTCCGCACCCCGCTGGCCCATCACGTAGACCCGAAGCGCCGCATGGGGCAGCTGCGCGCCGATGTCCATGTCGAACTCGCGGGTGCCGAGATAGTCGAGATACTGAGGGAACGACTCCCAGGCCCACGGTACGCCTTCCTGGAGCACCACGCCGGGGATGTCCTCCACCCCTTCCATGAGCTCGACCAGCAGGTCGTGGTCCGTGGGGCGCACGGGCGCGAAACCCACCCCGCAGTTGCCCATCACCACGGTAGTCACACCGTGATGGCTCGAGGGTGCCATGCGATTGGTCCAGGTGGCCTGGCCGTCGTAGTGGGTATGGATGTCGACGAAGCCCGGCGTTACCAGCGCGCCGTCGGCGTCGATCTCCTGCCGGCCCCGTCCGTCGACCTTTCCCACCTCCAGGATCCTGCCGCCCGCGACTGCCACGTCCGCCGCGCGTCCGGGTTCCCCGCTGCCGTCGATCACCGTGCCACCACGAATGACCAGATCATGTTCCGCCATGATTGAGCCTCCTCCTGCGCTCGACCTTGACGTATTGTCGCACAGGCCCGGCCCGGACCAGAACAGGCATGGCGCCCGGCCAATGCCCCGGCTTGGCAAGGAAGTTGCACCCCGCGAGCCCTTCCCCACTAGAATAGGCGCGAGAGAGCGTCCGACGGGTCCCCATGAAAAAGACAGCCATCCTCCTCATCCTGATCTCGCTTGCGGTGGTCGCCTACCTCCTGCTGCGACCGGTCGAGGCACCTCCGGCGCCTCCCCAGCGGGACGACGTGACCCTGCGCCACACCACCGCCGGGGACGTCGCGGGCTTTATCGATCAGCACGGCACCCGCGCCTGGATGGGCATTCCCTATGCGGAACCACCACAGGGCAACCTGCGCTGGCGCGCGCCGCAACCACCGCTGCCCTGGACCGGCGTGAAAGAAACCCTGGCGGCGAGCGACATCTGCCCGCAGATGAAGAGCGCCCTGTCGGGCGGCGCCGGTGATCCGGACAGCATCATCGCCGGCGAGGAGGATTGTCTCTATCTGAACGTCTGGTCGCCTGTGAACGTCAAGGACGCACCGGTCATGTTCTGGATTCATGGCGGCGGCAACACCATCGGCGACGGCGGCTCCTACAACGGCGCGACCCTCGCCGCGACCCAGAAGGTGGTGGTGGTGACCATCAACTACCGGCTCGGGCCGTTCGGCTGGTTCGCGCACCCGGCGCTCATCCGCGGCAACCCGCTGGACGACTCCGGTAACTACGGCACCCTGGACGTAATCCGGGCGCTCGAGTGGACCCGCGACAACATCTCCGCCTTCGGCGGCGATCCCGGCAACGTCACCGTTTTCGGAGAATCCGCCGGCGCTTTCGACACCCTGGCGATGATGGCGTCGCCGCTCGCGGCGGGCCTTTTCCACCGCGCCATCGTGCAGAGCGGCGGCTTCCGCGCGACCCCCATGGTCGAAGCGTCCAGCTACGCGGACGAGGGCGGCGCCGAGATGAGCGCACCCGAGGTCGTGAACCACCTGCTGGTCGCGGATGGCAGCGCCCCGGACCTCGCCGCCGCGCGCACGTATCAGGACGACATGGGGGCGAGCCGCATCCGCGAGTACCTGTACGGCAAGACGCCGGAAGAGATCTTCCAGACCTTCGCGAACAGTGGGTTCGGCGGCATGATCAACGTGCCGAACAACCTCGGCGACGGGCACGTGCTGCCCGCCATGACCACCGAGGAGATCTTCTCCAATCCCGGGAACCACAACATGGTGCCCGTGATTCTCGGCACGAACCGCGACGAGGTGGCCCTGTTCATGGCCATGTCACCCGAGAACATCGACACGTTCCTGTGGATCTTCCCGCGCCTGAAGGACGAGGAAGGCTACCTGCGCAACGTCCGCTACGGCTCCCTCGCCTGGAAGGTATCGGGGGTCGATTCGCTGGCCGACTACATGACCGCGGCCGGCAATCCGAACGTGTACGCCTACCGCTTCGACTGGGACGAGGAAGGCTCGGTGATGGGCTACGACCTCTCCAAGGCTTTCGGCGCGGCGCATGCGATGGAGATCGCCTTCGTGTTCGGAGACTTCGACAGCGGCATTTCCGCCCTCGGCGACCTGTACTCGGCCAGCGAAGGACGCGATGCCCTGTCGGCCAGCATGATGTCCTACTGGAGCGAGTTCGCAATCACCGGTGATCCGGGGCGCGGTCGCGACGGCAACGAAGTGCCCTGGCTCCCCTGGGGCAAAGACGGCATGCACTCGATGATCCTCGACACGGCCCAGGACGGCGGGATCCGCATGACCGACCAGGAGGTGACGCTGGCGGCCATCAAGAACGAGCTGGCGAGCGACCCGAGTATTACCGACCCCAGGGAGCGCTGCCGTCTGTACGTGACCACCTTCAGTCGCGGCGGCTTCGATCGGGAGGAGTACGAAACCTTTGGTCCGGACGGTTGCGCCGACTACGACCCGGACGACTTCTCGAGATTCTGACGCGCAGGCAGATGGACACACCGTTGATCGAGGCACGGGCGCTCTGCAAGACGTATGGCGACCTGCGGGCTCTGGACGGCTTCGACCTGACCCTCGCTCCTGGGCAGATCCTCGGCCTGATCGGTCCGAACGGGTCCGGCAAGACCACGGCGATCAAGACCCTGCTGGGGCTCGCGCGCCGGAGCGGCGGCGAGATCAGGGTGCTCGGGGTCGATCCGTTTGCCCACCGGCCCCGGATCATGTCCGAGACCGCCTACATCGCGGATACGGGCATCCTGCCCCGCTGGATGAAGATTGGCGACCTGATCGACTGCTTCGCCGGCCTGCACCCGAGCTTCGACCGCCAGCGGCTCGACGAGATACTCTCGGCCACCGAGATCCGCCGCGAGCGCAAGGTGCAGACGCTGTCCAAGGGTATGAACGTACAGCTCCACCTGGCGCTGATCATGGCCATCGACGCCCGCCTCCTGGTGCTGGACGAGCCGACCCTGGGGCTCGATCAGATCTACCGGCAGCGCTTCTACAACATGCTGCTGAACGACTTCGCGCGCGGGGATCGGAGCATTCTGATCACCACCCACGAGGTGCGGGAGGTTCAGCACCTGCTGACCGATGTGGTCTTCATCGAGCACGGGCGTAACCGGCTCGACATACGGATTCCGGACATCGCGAACCGTTTCGCGCGGCTGATGACGAGCACGACGAATGCCAACGCGGCCCGCGCGCTCGCGCCGCTGAACGAGGTGCAGACGCCGCACGGTGTGATCTTCATCTACGACGGCGTGGATCCTGCGCGCCTGGCCGGGCTCGGCGAGGTGGGCAC
>JASFLG010000265.1:0-6478 GCA_050118205.1 Pseudomonadales bacterium | reverse complement strand
CCGTGGGTGTCGCCGAACACGTCGACGCAGTGATGCTCGATGCGGATGCGGTGACCCCAGCGGGACTCGAGCTCTTCCACCCGTCGCTGCGCAATCCAGGCCCAGACGCAGAGGACGTCCGTGTAGTAGTCGATGACCAGACGGTCGCTGTCGGACTCGGGGGTGTCCATGCACCTCAACTCCAGCTCAGGGCGGCGATGCTAGCGGGGGTCGACGTACCGCGTCGACCCCGGATTCATCCGCGTATACTCCGGTGTTCGACCGTCGGAACCAACGGGAAGTGTCGATGATCACCGTGTTGATTGTGCTCCTGCTCGCCGTGCTGGCTTTCTGGGCCGTGGCGCGCTTCTATCTGCAGGGAGAAGACCTCTCCCGCTACGACCGGGTACACGCGCCGGCCGTGGGCAGTGATGCGCACGGGCAGCGCGAGCCGAGCGCCGAGCACCAGGACGCCCTGGACCTGCTGGCGCAGATGGCGGCTGCCGGTGACACCGGAAAGTCCAGGGGCAGGCTTCAGCGGATGCGCGAGGCGATGGACGCCATGGGTGACCGGGCCGATCTCACGGGCATCACGATTACCCCGGTTACCGCGAACGGCGTGCCTTGCGAGTGGGTGCTGGCGGAGAATTCCGATCCGGACCGGCGCCTGCTCTACCTGCACGGCGGAGCGTTCACCATGGGCAGCCCGAAAAGCCACCGGGCGATCACCACCCGCTACGCGCGCATGGCCGGGGTGAGCGTGCTGGCCGTGGATTACCGGCTGGTGCCCGAGCACAAGCGTCTCGACTGCCTGGCCGACTGTCAATCTGCGTACCGCTGGATTCTCGAGAACGGTCCCCGGGGCCCGGCGCCCTCGCGGGTGCTGTTCGTGTCCGGCGATTCCGCCGGCGGCAACCTGACCCTGGCGGTGATCGCGTGGGCCCGTGATGAGTGCCTCAGACCTGCCGACGGCGCCATCGCGCTGTCGCCGGCGACGGACGCCACCTTCTCGAGCCCGAGCCTCATATCCAACATCGCCACCGATCACATGCTCGGACCCATGCTCGGGCGGATCGCCCGGCTCCCGCGCTCGGTCATGGTCTGGTTCGGCTGGCTGAGCAACCGGGCGCACCCGTGCGACCCGAGGGTGTCGCCATTGCGCGGCGACCTGTCCGACCTGCCGCCGACTCTGGTGCACGCCAGCGAAGCCGAGATGCTTCTGGACGACGCCCGTCGCTACGTGAACAAGGCGACGGAGGCGGGATCCGAGGCGACGCTCGAGACCTGGCACCACATGCTGCACGTCTGGCATGCCTTCGACCCGGCGCTGCCGGAGGCACGTGAAGCTTTCCAGCACATCCACCGGTTCATGCAGCTCGTGGCGCCGGCGGCGGACGCGGGCGCGCGGGCGGCGGGCCCTGCCGGCGCTTCCTGACGCGCCGATGGGAGAACGCCTGCTGGCGACTGCCGTGGACGTCCGGCGCTGGCTGGACGAGGATGCGGAAACGCCGTACACGTCCCGTCTCGAACGCGACCGCGCGATCGGCCGCCGGCTGTCCGCCGGTGACAGCCTGGACCGGGTGCTCGCCTGGTGGTCGGAGGTGGCGCCCGGGCAAGACCCGTCCCTGGGGCACCGCGTCGTCCTGATGGAGCGGCTGGCGCGATGGCTGCTCGGTCTTTTCGGGCTGGTGCTCGGCGCCGGCCTCGGGTCCATTGCCTTCGCCTATGACGGCACCCATCCGGTAAATCTGCTGGGGCTGCTCGGGGTCCTGGTTGGGACGCCGTTCGTGCTCCTCGTGCTCACCCTGATTTTTCTGCTGCCGTTTCGGATTCCGGGGCTGGCGGCCCTGCGGGAAGGCATCGGCGTCATCAATCCCGGGCGCTGGGTGGGCGCCTGGCTCGACCGCTACGCGCGCATGGACCTGTACGCCGGCTTCGGCGCGGATCGCACCCGGTTCGCCCGCTGGCAGCTCGTGGTGTTTACCCAGTGGTTCGCGGTGGGATACTTCGTCGGGGTGCTGCTGGCGGGTGTCGTGCTGGTGGCGGTCACCGATCTGGCGTTCGGCTGGAGCTCCACGCTGAATCTGGACGCGGCGGCGGTGCAACGACTGTTCGGCGTGCTCGCCCTGCCCTGGCAGGCATGGATCCCCCAGGCGGTCCCCGATGCGGCGCTCGTGGAGGCGTCGCGCTTCTATCGCCTGGAAACGGCGCCGGTCGGCGAGGCCCAGGCCATGCGTCTCGGTACGTGGTGGCCTTTCGTGCTGTGCACCATCGTCTTCTGGGGGCTCCTCCCGCGGCTCGTGCTGCTCGCCGCCGGACGCTGGCGGCTTGCCGCCGCGACCCGTTCGTTGATCTGTCAGGACCCCGAGGTGCTGGCCCTGATCGATCGGCTCACACCCCCGAGGGTGGATTTCGGTCCGGAGGAGGCCGCGGACGGAGAGGCGCCGGCAGGCCGCTCGCCGGCGCCGCCTGCTGCCCGAACCGCGGAAGGTACCGTGGCGGTGATCTGGAACGAGGCACTCCCCGATACGGCTGCCGGCACCTGGGCGGCCGGCCATCTCGGTGGTGCGCCGCAGGCGGTTCTGCACCTCTCGAGCCGGTCCGAGGTGAGCGCGGTCGCCTCGCTGCGGGCGGTGCTCGCGGCCGATGAGGCCCGGGTGCTCATCTACACCAAGGGCTGGGAGCCGCCTCTGCTCGAGTTCGGCGATTTCCTGACCGGCCTGCGCGACGCGCTCGGCCCGCAGCCCACCTTCGTCGTGGTGCCGATCAACACGCGCGCCGATGGGGTGGATCCGGCGGACCGGGAGGTGTGGGCCGGCTTTCTGGCACGGCACGGCGACCCGCGGTTGTACGTCCAGCAGGCCACGACCGCTGGCGCGGGTCCGACGGGCCCACCGGTGGAGGGAGACGGATGATTCCGACCTTCGCCGTCGTCGGCCATCCGAACAAGGGCAAGAGCTCCATCGTCGCGACCCTGGCCGAGGATGAGCGCCTGGCCATCGGTCCGACCCCGGGAACGACCCGCCGGGCCACACCCCACACCTTCTCCATCGACGGCGAGCCACAGTACGTCCTGGTGGACACCCCGGGCTTTCAGCGGGCGGGCGCGGTGCTGGACTGGCTGGAAGGGCGCGCCACTACCGCCAGCGCGCGCCCGGCCCTGGTGGCCGAGTTCGTCGCCGAGCACGAGCAGGATCCCCGCTTCCGGGACGAGTGCGAGCTGCTCAGGCCCATCGTCGACGGCGCCGGCATCCTCTACGTGGTGGACGGTTCCAAGCCGTACGGCGCGGAGTACGAGCTCGAGATGCAGATCCTGCAGTGGACGGGCCGCCCGCGCATGGCGCTCATCAACCTGATCGGCGAAGAGGACCACACCGTCGAGTGGCAGCAGGCGCTTGACCAGTATTTCTCCCTGGTGCGCGTGTTCGATGCGGTGGCCGCCGACTTCGAGACCCGCGTGGCGCTGCTCAAGGCGTTCGGCGAGCTGAACCCGGACTGGCGGTCACCGCTCGATCGAGCGGTCACCGCGCTCATCGAGGAGCGCAACCGGCGCCGGTCAAAGAGCGCCGCCGAGATCGTCGCCTGCCTGGTCGACTCCCTCTCCATGGAGGAGCGCGGGCCGCTGACCGAAGGTACGCCGGTGGAGCCGGTCCGCACCCGGCTGACCGAGCAGCTCAAGCAGCGCTTGCGCCGGCGCGAGGAGCGTTGCCGGGAAGCGGTGCAGAGCTTTTATCGCCACGAGGCCCTGGCGCTGGCCGAGACGGGGCAGACCCTGCTCGATACGGACCTCTTCACGGAGACCGGCTGGGAGCTGTTCGGCCTGTCGCGTCAGCGCCTCGTGGTCACCGGCGCGATCACCGGCGCGTTGGCCGGCGGTGGCGTGGATCTGCTTCTCGGCGGGGCGTCGCTGGCGCTCGGGGCCGGAATCGGCGCGCTGCTCGGCGGGGCCGGTGCCTGGCTGGGCGGCAATGAGCTCGCCCGGGTGAAGGTGCTCGGGGAATCGCTCGGCGGTCAGGTGGTGCAGGTGGGACCGGTGAAAGCGCCCAACTTTCCGTGGGTGCTGCTCGGCCGTGCCTGGCTGCACCATCAGCTCGTGGCCGAGCGCAATCACGCCTACCGCCAGGAGATCAGTCTGGCGGTGCAAGGGGAGCAGAATCTCATGGACACGCTGCCTGACGATCTGACCCGCGCCCTGGGCCGTGCCTTTTCCCGGATCCGCGGTGGGAGCCCTGGTCCCGAGGTGCGCAGGGAACTCACCAGCCTGGTCGAGCAGGTGCTGGCGCGCACCTTGACCGGCTACGCCGAAGCGCTGTGAACCAGGCCGCGGACGGCGCCGCCGGATTGGCGGATTCTCCCGGCATGGACCGTTTTGTTTCCGTGCTGCTGCTTTTCATCGCCTTCGTCTGCCTGGGTGGCGCCGGGTTGATGCTGCTCGGTGACTTCGTCGAGTACCTGCAGATCGGGCGCTGGCGGATCGAAACGCTGCTCGATACGGGCTATGCCTGGCATCTTCTCAACGCCCACTGGTTCCTCGCCAGCAACACCGGCGCGCTCATTCGCGAGGGCCTGCGCGTGGTGCCCACGTTTCTCGCGCTGCTCCTGGTCGCGCCCGTTGCCTGGTGGCTCGGCAACCAGATCGGCGATCGGTAGATCTCCTTCCCGCGATCAGGCGATACCCGCTAGCATCGCCTGCATGAGATTCGACGTTGCCATCATCGGCGGAGGGCACAACGGACTGGTGTGCGCCTGTTATCTGGCTGCTGCCGGGCTCGAGGTGATCGTGCTGGAGCGGCGGAACGTGGTGGGCGGCGCCGCGGTGACCGAGGAGTTTCATCCCGGCTTCTCCAATTCCGTGGCGAGCTACACCGTGAGCCTGCTGCATCCGCGGATCATCCGAGAGCTCAATCTGGCGTCACACGGTCTCGAGATCGTGCTCAGGCCGTACTCGAATTTCCTGCCGCTGCCGGACGGCAACTGGTTTCGCACCGGTGCCGATCTCACGGAAACCCAGGCCCAGCTCGCGCGTTTCTCCCAGCGGGACGCGGCGCGTCTGCCGGCCTACTACGACATGCTGGAGCGGGGCGCGGACCTGGTGCGGGACATGCTGCTCCGGACACCGCCGAACGTCGGCGGCGGCCTGCGCGACGTGATCGCCGCGCTCAGGCTCGGTAACCGTTTCCGCCGCCAGTCCCGCTCCGAGCATCGGGATCTGCTCGATCTCTTTACCAAGAGCGCGGGCGAGATCCTGGATGACTGGTTCGAGTCCGAGCCGGTGAAGGCCGTCTTCGGGTTCGACGCCATCGTCGGCAACTACGCGAGCCCCTATACGCCCGGGTCGGCCTACGTGCTGCTGCACCACGTCTTCGGCGAGGCGAACGGCCGGCCGGGGCAGTGGGGGCACGCCATCGGCGGCATGGGCGCGATCACCCGCGCCATGCGCGCGGAGGCGGAAGCCCGCGGTGTGACCGTGCGCACCGGCGCTCCGGTGGGGGAGGTGTGCATCGGCGACGGGCGCGCGGTCGGGGTCACGCTGGTCGACGGCGAGGTCGTCCATGCCAGGGCGGTGGCGGCGAACGTGAACCCGAAGCTGCTCTTCGAGCAGCTGGTGCCGCCCGGGGCGCAGCCCGAAGATTTCCGGAACCGGATCCGCCGCTATCGGAACGGCTCCGGGTCCTTCCGCATCAACGTGGCGCTCGACGAGCTGCCGCGGTTCGAGGCTGCGCCGGCGGACGACCCGCACCGCGGGACCCGTTCCGGCATCATCCTGGCGCCGTCGCTCAGATACATGGAGCAGGCTTACTTCGACGCGCGGATGCAGGGCTACGCACGCGAGCCGGTGGTGGAGATGCTGATCCCGAGCACGATCGACGACAGCCTGTGCCCGCCGGGCAAGCACGTAGCGAGCCTCTTCTGTCAGCAGTTCGCGCCCGAGCCGCCGAACGGGGATTGGGACTCCCTCAAGGAGACCGCCGTGCAGGCGATCTTCGACGTCGTGGACCGCTTCGCGCCGAACTTCACGGGCTCCCTGCTCGGCTATCGGGCCCTGTCGCCGCTGGATCTGGAGCGGGAATTCGGTCTCGTTGGCGGCGACATCTTTCACGGCGCCATGGGGCTCGATCAGCTCTTCTCGGCCCGCCCGGTGCTCGGTCACGGGGACTACCGCAGTCCCGTGCCCGGACTCTATCTCTGCGGCTCGGGCACCCACCCCGGTGGCGGGGTGAGCGGGGCGCCCGGGCACAACGCCGCGGCCGAGATGATCCGGGATCTGACCTGAGCCGGACTGTGTCGGGTTGCCGGGCCTCAGCGCCCCGTGCCGATACGGATGATCTCCATGTAGGTGCGCACGCCGCGGGCGAGGTTCCCGGCGGCGATCTTCTCGTTGGTGCCGTGGAAGCCGGTCAGATCCTCCGGCGTCACGATCATGGGATTGAAGCGGAAGGCGTTGTCCGCCACCTTGCCGTAGTGGCGGGTGTCGGACCCCGCGATCATGAGACCCGGG
>JASFLG010000264.1:0-6489 GCA_050118205.1 Pseudomonadales bacterium | reverse complement strand
CGCGGGGACACTGGTCCGGTTGTCATGCGGTCGCCTGGGATCTGAACGCGCCCGAGTACGGCGACCTGGCGGTCGGCGACGGCTTTCAGAAACACTCCTACCCACTCGGCATACTGGTCAACAACCACGGCCGGCGGTTTCTCGACGAGGGGGCGGACTTTCGAAACTACACCTACGCCAGATACGGTGCGGAGATTCTTGCCCAGCCCGCTCAGACGGCCTGGCAGATCTTCGATGCCCGGGTCAGCCATCTGCTCCGTGACGAGTACCGGATCCGGCAGGTGACCCGGGTCCGCGCGGACGATCTACCCACCCTCGCCCGGAGGATGGAAGGGATGAACGGAGAGGCGCTCCTGGAGACCATAGACGCGTTCAACAGAGCCGTGGACGTCAGTGTGCCGTTCGACCCCGCGGTGAAGGACGGCCGCTCGGCGAGCGGTCTCAACGTGCCGAAGAGCAACTGGGCCAACCCGCTCGACACCCCGCCGTTCGAGGCCTACGGCGTCACCTGCGGGGTCACCTTCACCTTCGGCGGGCTGCACGTGGACGCCCAGGCGCGCGTGATCGGCCAGGACGGAGAGCCGATACCGGGTCTGTTCGCCGCGGGAGAGCTGGTGGGCGGCCTCTTCTACTTCAACTACCCGGGTGGCAGCGGACTGACCTCCGGCGCGGTCTTCGGGCGCATGGCCGGGCGTATGGCGGCAGGCAGCGGTTGACCTCCGCTACGGCGCAGCGACGCAGGAATCAGTCGCTGCGTTCGACGGGTTTCGGCTTGACGGTCTTGATCGGGACGATCTCCGCCGGCATGCGCAACTCGGACAGCTGCGCCGCCAGGTCGGAGCCGGTGAGGAGCTTCTCCAGAAAGTCACGGATGCCCTCGTAGTCATAGGCGTCGCAGGAGGCCTCGAGCACGTCCAGCACCTCCTTGAGATCCGGCCAGGGCAGGTAGTGCACTTCGGCCCGCATGATCTTCCGGTGCTCCGTGCCCGCGACCGCCTTGCCGAGCAGCAGCTGCTCGTGCAGATTCTCGCCCGGCTGCAGCCCGGTGATCCGGATGGCGATGTCGCCCTCCGGGTGCTCTTCGTCCCTGAGCGTGTACCCCTTGAGCCGGATCATACGCATCGCCAGGTCCAGAATTCCGAGCGGCTGCCCCATATCGAGGAGGAACACGTCGCCACCCCGAGCCAGGCTCGCTGCCTGAAGCACGAGCTGGGCCGCCTCAGGGATGGTCATGAAATACCGGGTCGCCTCCGGATGGGTGACCGTGACCGGCCCCCCCTCCTCGATCTGCTCCAGAAACAGCGGCACCACCGAGCCGGACGAGCCCAGCACGTTGCCGAATCGGACGATCGAGAATCGCGTGCCCTCCACTTCGTCCTGCATCGCCTGCAGGGTCATCTCCGCGAGGCGCTTGCTGGCACCCATGATGCTGGTCGTGCGCACGGCCTTGTCGGTGGAAATGAGGATGAAGTCGGAAACCCCCGTGTCGCGCGCAGCCTCCGCGCTGTGCAGCGTGCCGAACGTGTTGTTCTTCAGACCCTCGATGACGTTCTGCTCGACCATGCCCACGTGCTTGTAGGCAGCCGCATGGTAAAGCGTGTCGATCGCGTGCTTCGAGAGCACGCGGGTCATGAGGGCACGGTTGGCTACCGAGCCCAGCACCGGGTCGGCGGCGGGAGCGAGCCCTTCGGTGGCAGCGATGGCATCGAGCTCGCGCTTCAGCTGGTACAGGCCATACTCCGACTGATCCAGCAGGACCAGCCGGCTCGGGCCCAGCCTGAGGATCTGCCGGCAGAGCTCGGAGCCGATACTGCCGCCCGCACCGGTCACCAGCACGTTCTTCCCGGCCACGGAACCCCTGAGCAGGTGCGGCAGGGGGGCCACCTGGTCACGGCCGATCAGGTCCTCGACCTCCACGTCCCGGAGATTGACCACGCTCTGTCGTCCGGACACCAGATCGGCCACATCCGGGATCAGTCGGATACGCAGGCCGTAGGGTTCCAGAAACTCGATGATGCGGCGGCGCTCGTTCACGGCCTGAGAGTTGATGGCGAGAAACACCTGACGCGCATCCGTATCGCTGAGCAGCTTGTCCATCTGCTGCGGGGAGAACACGTACAGGCCGTTGATCATCCGCATGTGCAGACGCTTGTCGTCATCGACGAAGGCCACCGGGACGTAGGTCCCCTGTTGCAGCAGCAGCTGCGCCAGGTGCACACCGTTCTCGCCGGCGCCGTAGATGATCACCGACTGGCGCACCTTGAGCTTGTCCTGCAGCCACTGGAAGTAGGCGCGCACGGCGAAACGCGAGCCCGCCACATAGACCAGGGTCATGAACCAGAAGATGACGGGAACCGACCTCGGAAAACCCTTCAGCGGCACCATCCAGGCGACTGCTGCCACCGCGACCGCGGTGATGGTCACGCCCTTGACCACGGTCCACATGGCGTGTCTGCCCATGTGGCGGACCACGTGCCGGTAAAGACCCAGGGTGCCGAAAACGGGTACGCAGACGAGCGCGCTCACCACGAACGCGGGCCAGAAACGACCGATGTCCGGAGGAATCTCCCCAAGCCTCAGGAAGATGGCGCTCAGCAGAGCCAATGGCAGGGCGATAAAGTCCGCCAGCACCGCAATGGCCTGCTTGCGGCGCCGGGGGAGCTGATCAATGAAGTCTTCTAGGATCCGTGCGTCTCCCGTCAACGCCTCACCATCGAGGCCGATCCTTCACCGCACAGGCGCGTCCTGCGTGCAGAAGGATCGCGCCCGTAAGATAGGGCAAAGCCGCCAGCAGGGCCGACGGTATGGCCCAAGCCGGGTAACGTACCGACAGCCAGGCCAACGGCAGCAACCACATCAGTCCAACCAGGCAGAAGAGCAGGGTCGCTCCCAGGTGGCCGATCCGATCCGCCACCCGCTGATAAAGATGGCTTCGGTGTGCCTGCACGAACGCCTGGTGCGTGATCATTCTTACACAAAGCGTATAGCTGGCGTCAAACCAGAACCCGGTCAGCAGGATGATTGAGGCGATGAACGGCACCTGGCCCGTCCGATGCAGCTCGATGACCAGGGCGCCGATGACCAGCCCGAGAAACAGGGCACCCACATCGCCCATGAAGATCCGCGCGGGGGGCCAGTTGAACGCAAGAAAACCCAGGGTCGCCCCCGCCAGGACCCAGTCGAGGTTTCCGGCGTTGCCGGACAGGCCGCCGCCGAGCATCTGGACCCCCACGCAGAAGATCAGCGTCTGGGCCCCCGCGATACCATCGATGCCATCCATGAAGTTGAAGAGATTCACGTGCCAGAGCAGCGCAAAGGCGATCACCAGCCACAGCACCGGCTGCACCGGCAGGGCCATGCACCACATGAGCAGCACCACTGCCAGCATCTGACAGACGAAGCGGGGCAACGCCCCGAGCTCGCGCACGTCATCGAGCAACCCGATGACGGCGAGACCGCCACCGGCGACCATCATTCCGAGCGCGCTGCGGTCACCGTCCACGGCCGCGGCGGCCAGGAAGACCAGAGCGGGCAGCACGATGGCAATACCGCCGATCGTCGGTCTCTCGTCCCGATGGGAGCTCCGCTCGTTGGGGGTCGCCACCAGGCGCAGACGTACCGACAGCCGAAGTATTCCGGTCAGCAGCACCAGACTCGCCAGGAAGCTCCCGGCAAGCCACGCTATCGGGAGCGCCGGAACCATTGTGCGGTCTCCTCGAGCTGCTCGCCCAGGGAAAAGGGTGGCGTCCAGCCGAGCACGGAACGCAACCGGCCCGTGTCGACCTGCAGCGGACAGTAGAGGCGCTCGAACAGGGCGTGCCTGCCGGCGAGATCCAGCACCGCCCGCATGATCCCTGCCGGCACCGATATCAGCCTGCGGGCTTCGAGCGCCCGAAGCAGCTCGGCAACGCAGACGTCCTCGCCGTCCGCGGCGTGGATGATGCCTTCCTGACCCGTGGCGGTGAGCACCGCGTCACAGAGGTTGCGCACACCGATCAGGCTGCGTGGCGCGCGGGCCCCGCCCAGAGGGAGCGGCAGGCCCCGACGGCCCCAGTCGGCCAGTGCCAGCAGCGCCCGGAAATTGGCCCGCACGCCCGGCCCGTAGACCAGCGGCGACCGGATGACGACCAGGCGCGGGCGACCTGCCGACTCCGCGAGTGCCGTCAGCCGGATCTCGGCATTCGTCTTGCTGCGTGCATAGTCGTCGCGCGGGGCGTAGCCATCCGACTCGACCAGCGGTTGCTCGCTCACGTCGCCGAGCACCTTGATCGAGCTCAGGAACACGAAGTCGGCGACCCCGGCCTCCGCGGCCGCCTCGTAGAGGTGCGCCGGCCAGTCGACGTTGATCCGCTCGAGCATCTGCGGCGAGGCCTTCCGGTGCGCGATGCCGGCCAGGTGCACCAGCACGTCGATGCCTCCGAGACGCCGCACGAGCGCGTCGCGGGCCGGGAATGCGGCCCCCGAGCGATCGATCGGTCCCTCGCGCGCCGACAGCGTGACGACCCGATGTCCACCAGCAGCCAGCACGGGGAGGAGGTGAGATCCGATGAATCCGGAAGCACCGGTCACGAGAACGGAACGCGGCGAGGTGAGCGGCTGGAGATGATTGTCGATGGGTCGCGATCCCGCCTGGGTGTCCGCGCATTCTAAACAAAGAGGCGCGCACCCGGACCGCATGGAGGCTGGGGTGAGCCGGACGCTGCCGGCCCACCCCGGGCGGCGGTCTAATCCGCCAGACGGATGCGCTCCGCATTCAGCTCGATGGTGCGATCGCCGATGCCCTTCACGTTGGCCAGGTCATACACGTCGCCGAAGCTGCCGTTGCTTTCCCGGTACTGCACGATGGCCTGAGCGCGGGTGAGCCCGACGCCGTCGAGCACCGCGGCCAGGGTTTCCGCATCGGCGGTGTTGACATTGACCGAGTCCGGTGCGGCGAACGCGGATTGAGCCAGACAGAGCACCGTGAGTGCCACGGCACCAAGCAGGTTTCGTAAGGACATTCTTCGCTCCTAGCGTGTTGTCAGGGAAGCGACATGCTGCCCGGCACGCCGCTTCACGCTAAGCAGCCGGCGACCCCACCGGGTGTACGCCGATGACCTTCGTCGTTCAGGCTTCTTCCGTGGCGTTGTGAAGAATCGGCTTGATGCTGCCCCAGGTGCGACAGCTCGGGCATTGCCACATGAGCGTCCTGCCGCTGAACCCGCAGTTCCGGCAGCGGTAGGCGGGCTGCCGCTGCAGCAGCGACTGGGAGAAACGTCGCACCAGCGTCAGCTGTTCCGGCGGCAGCGGCTGGTCGCTGCGGTCGAGACGGTTCAGCAGGGTGACGAATCCGGCGAGGCTGGGATTACGCAGAAGCTGCTCGACGACGAACTCGTTGGCCACCTCCACGCCTTCCCGCTGCTCGATGTGTTCGGCGAGGCGCTCCACCACCGGCAGCACCGGAGCGGACTCGAGACACGTCTCCAGGTAACGGACCAGCCCGTCGGGGTCGTTCAGCTCGTCGGCGGCGGTCTGGTACAGGGCCAGCGTTTCCTGCGCGAGCTCCGGGTCCAGCTCGCGGGCACGGGCCAGCTGACGTTGCACCTCCCTATAGCGCTTCTCGGCGAAGGCGATCTTGGCGCCGATCAGCGAGGTCCTGGCGCAGCGCGAATCGAATCCGGTGGCCTTCGCGAGAGCTGCCCGGGCCGAGCGCAGGTTGCCGGCGGCCAGTGCCGTCTCGGCCAGCTCGCACTGGAAGTGCGCCAGCTGCCGACGAATCGACTTGTTGGCGCGGGCCAGCTCCTGGCCGATCTCCACAGCCTTCTCCCAGTCCTTCTCCCGCTGATAGATCTCCAGCAGAAGCTCCTCGGCAAGGCGCCGCTCGCTGCCGTTCTTGCCGGCCAGCTCCTTGAGCAGGTTCTCCGCGCGCCCGAGCAGGCCCGCCATGAGGTAGTCGCGCGCCAGCTCGAGCTCCGTCTGGGTACGATGCGCCGCGGAGAGCACCGGCCGCGCGAGCAGGTTCTGGTGGATGCGGATCGCCTTGTCCACCTCACCACGACGGCGTACCAGAGAGCCGAGCGCCAGATGGGTGTCGACGGTGTCGTTGTCGACCGCCATGCTCTCCACGAAGGTGTCGATGGCGAGGTCGTGGCGTTCGTTCAGAAGGTGATTGAGGCCCTTGAAGTAGTCTTCCGTGATCATGCCGATTTCCCGCGGGCGGATACGCCGCTCGCGGCGACCGAGCAGATAGCCGATCCCCAGCGCAATCACCAGCAGAACGTACAGAGCAATGTTATCCGGCATCAGGCGTTACGCGCTTCGGGTGGTCCGGCTTCGGTCGCTCCGGATGACAACCGCGGCAGCCCGCGATCAGTCCTGGAGCGTCAGGTTCCTGACCCTGTGCAGCTCCTGCTCCGCGTTGCCGAGCTGCTTCGTCAGCTTGCGGTTCTTGAGGGAGAGCCGGGTCGTCAGAACGGTAATGCCTAGCAGTCCCAACAGCAATCCCAGCAG
>JASFLG010000263.1:0-6498 GCA_050118205.1 Pseudomonadales bacterium | reverse complement strand
GGCACGCGGATTATGTGAAGAACATGATTACGGGTGCAGCGCAGATGGATGGAGCGATTCTGGTGGTTTCGGCGGCGGATGGCCCGATGCCGCAGACGCGGGAGCACATTCTGCTGTCGAGGCAGGTGGGTGTGCCGCGGATCGTGGTGTACATGAACAAAGCGGACATGGTGGACGACGAGGAGCTTCTGGAGCTGGTGGAGATGGAAGTGCGGGAGCTTCTGGACCAGTACGAGTTTCCGGGGGACGACACGCCGATCATCATTGGCAGCGCGCTGAAGGCGCTGGAAGGGGACACGAGCGAGATTGGCGTGCCGTCGGTGCAGAAGCTGGTGGAGACGCTGGACGAGTACATACCGGAGCCGGAGCGTCCGGTGGATCAGCCGTTCCTGATGCCGATCGAGGATGTGTTCTCGATTTCGGGTCGGGGTACGGTGGTCACGGGCCGGGTGGCACGTGGGATCATCAAGGTTGGTGACGAGATCGAGATTGTGGGGATCCGTCCGACGCAGACGACGACGTGCACGGGCGTGGAGATGTTCCGGAAGCTGCTTGACGAAGGTCGTGCGGGTGAGAACGTAGGCGTTCTGCTGCGCGGCACGAAGCGCGAGGAAGTGGAGCGCGGTCAGGTGCTGTCGAAGCCTGGGGCGATCACGCCGCACACGGTGTTCGAGAGCGAGGTGTATGTGCTGTCGAAGGACGAGGGTGGACGTCACACGCCGTTTTTCAAGGGATACCGGCCGCAGTTTTTCTTCGAGACGACGGACGTGACGGGGACGTGCGAGTTGCCGACGGACGTTGAGATGGTGATGCCGGGCGACAATGTGAACATGACGGTGACGCTGATCAGCCCGATTGCGATGGAAGAAGGCCAGCGTTTTGCGATCCGCGAAGGCGGCCGGACCGTCGGCGCCGGGGTCGTGACAGCAATCAAGGAGTAAAGGCACGGGAACTGGTCAGCAACTAAGCTGACGGCAAAACGGTGGGCAGAGCCCACCGTTTTGCGCTCCGGCAACCGTCCCGGTCTATCTGAAGATACAGCCTGGATTGGTCCGGGTCCTGGTGAGGGACCGTTGCCGGCAGAAGCCCAGGAAACGGTTGCCGACACCAACCCCGATCTGTATTATTCGCGCTCCTTTTTCCCGGGTCGCCGTCAGGCACTCGGTAAACGCCGCGGGGGCGCCCGGATGTCATTCGGGCACGGAAAGGCGGGGTCATCCTCAAAGCCGCTACAACGAGTATTCATCGCGGCGCGAGGAGTTATTAAACGATTTATCGGAGTTTTCAGCCGGTGCAGAACCAGCGGATTCGTATACGCCTGAAGGCGTTTGATCACAAGCTCATTGACGTATCGACCCAGGAGATTGTCGATACGGCAAAGCGCACGGGCGCCCAGGTGAAAGGCCCCATTCCGCTGCCGACCCGCAAGGAGCGGTACACCGTGCTCGTTTCCCCGCATGTGAACAAGGATGCCCGTGACCAGTACGAGATCCGCACCCACAAACGCATGCTGGATATCGTAGAGCCGACCGAGAAGACCGTGGATGCGCTCATGAAACTCGATCTGGCAGCAGGCGTGGAAGTGCAGATCAGCTTGAACTGATTAGCTGCGCCGGTCCCTAGAAACGGACCGGCGCTTTTTTTTGGCCGGGGCAGGATGCGCGTCGGCCCGACAAGGTCCCGATAGGGGACCGGCGAAGACAAGCGGACCGTTTACCGGCACTTTCTCCCGACGCAGGGGGAGGGAAAGCGGGTAAGCGGTTTTGCCATCTTCACAGTGAGGCCCTGATGGGCCCCCCTTGAAAAGAAGGTAGACGGAAACAGCGATGGCGATCGGTCTTGTAGGTAGAAAAAGCGGTATGACGCGCGTCTTCACTGAAGAGGGCGTCTCCGTGCCGGTAACGGTGATCGAGGTGACGCCGAACCGGATCACGCGGGTGAAGACCGCCGGGACGGACGGCTACGCGGCCATTCAGGTAACGGCCGGTGAGGCCAGGCAGAACCGCGTGACCCGGCCGGTTGCCGGTGAGTTCGCCAGGGCCAAGGTGGCCGCCGGGCGAGGGCTGTGGGAATTCCGGGTGGACGAGCTGCCGGAAGGCCTCGAGGTGGGCGGCGAGATCACGGTCTCCCTGTTCGAGCCGGGGCAGAAGGTCGACGTGCGCGGTGTGTCCAAGGGTAAGGGCTATGCCGGCACCATCAAGCGCTGGAACTTCAGCGGCCAGGACAACTCCCACGGGAACTCCATCTCCCACCGGGCGCCGGGTTCCATCGGCCAGTGCCAGACGCCGGGCCGCGTGTTCAAAGGTAAGAAGATGTCCGGTCACCTCGGCAACGTGAAGGTGACCACCCAGAACCTGGAAGTGGTCCGGGTCGACAACGAACGCAATCTGCTGCTGGTCAAGGGTGCCGTGCCCGGGCCGGCGGGTGGCGATGTGTACATCCGTCCAGCGGTGAAGGCCTGAGGTTGCTCAGGGCGCTTAAGGAAGACGACAGATGAACCTGAACTTGGCAACCAACGACGGCAGCGTAGAGATCTCCGAGGCCGCGTTCGGACGAGAGTTTAACGAGGCGCTGGTGCACCAGGTCGTGGTGGCGTATCTCGCCGGCGGGCGCCAGGGCACCCGGGCGCAGAAAACGCGCGCCGAGGTGAACGGCGGCGGCCGCAAGCCGTGGCGCCAGAAGGGCACGGGTCGCGCCCGCGCCGGCTCGATCAGAAGCCCGATCTGGCGGGGCGGTGGCGTTACGTTTGCTGCCCGGCCGCAGGACCACAGCGAGAAGGTCAACCGGAAGATGTACCGGGGTGCGCTGCAGTGCATTCTCTCCGAGCTCATCCGTCAGGACCGTCTGGTGGCTTGCGAGTCTTTTTCGGTGGACGCGCCGAAGACCAAGGGGCTGCTCGAGGCACTGAAGAAGCTGGCCCTCACCAACGTGCTCATCGTCAGCGATGAAGTGGACGAGAACCTTTATCTCGCGGCTCGCAATCTGAAGGACGTGGACGTGCGTGACGTTCAGGGCGTCGATCCGGTGAGTCTGCTTTCTCACGACAAGGTGCTGATCACCGTTGGGGCTCTGAAGAGGCTCGAGGAGGCTCTGGTATGAACCCGGAACGCATGTACACGGTGCTGCTCGAACCCCACTTCTCGGAAAAGATGGCCATGAAGGGTGAGGAGAGCAATCAGTACGGTTTCAAGGTTGCGAAAAATGCCACCAAGGCCGAGATCAAGGAGGCGGTGGAGAAGCTCTTCGGCGTCAAGGTCGACAAAGTGACGACCATAAACGTGAAGGGCAAGGAAAAGCGCACCTTCCGCGGCGTGTCGCGGAAGAAGGACTGGAAAAAAGCGTACGTGCGAGTGGCCGCAGGTCAGGAACTCGATTACATGGTAACGGACTAGGCAAATGGCTGTTGTAAAAGCGAAACCCACATCGGCTGGACGTCGGTTCGTCGTCAAGGTCGTCAATCCGGAGCTGCACAAAGGCAAGCCGCACAAGGCGCTGCTCAGAAGCAAGAGCAAGTCCGGCGGACGCAACAACGCGGGCCGGATCACCACCCGGCATCAGGGCGGCGGGCACAAGCAGCACTACCGCGTTGTCGACTTCAAGCGTGACAAGGATGGCATCCCCGCTGTGGTCGAACGACTCGAGTACGACCCGAACCGCACCGCCAATCTGGCGCTGTTGAAGTACGCCGACGGAGAGCGCCGCTACATCGTAGCGCCGCGCGACGTGCACGCGGGTGATCAGCTCATGAGCGGCACCAGCGCGCCGATCCGGCCGGGAAACGCCATGGCGCTGCGCAACATTCCGCTTGGCAGCGTCATCCACTGCGTGGAGCTCAAGCCCGGCAAAGGGGCCCAGCTGGTGCGCAGCGCCGGCTCGTCGTGCCAGCTGGTAGCGCGGGAAGGTAACTACGCCACGCTGAGAATGCGCTCCGGTGAGATGCGCCGGGTGCTGGTCGAGTGCCGCGCCACCCTGGGTGAGGTCGGCAACAGCGAGCACAGCCTGCGCTCGCTGGGCAAAGCCGGGGCATCCCGCTGGCGGGGAAAGCGGCCCACCGTGCGCGGTGTGGCGATGAACCCGGTCGATCACCCGCACGGTGGTGGCGAAGGCAAGACGTCCGGTGGGCGGCATCCGGTCACGCCATGGGGTGTGCCGACCAAGGGTTTCAAGACGCGCAGCAACAAGCGTACGGACAAACTCATCGTCCGTCGTAGAGGTAGGAGATAAGCATGCCGAGATCGCTGCACAAAGGGCCGTTCGTCGACCTGCATCTGATGGGCAAGGTCCAGCAGGCCAGTGCCAAAAACGACAAGCGGCCGATCAGGACCTGGTCGCGCCGATCGATGGTACTGCCGGAAATGGTCGGACTGACGATCGCCATTCACAACGGCCGCCAGCACGTGCCTGTGGTGATCAATGAGGACATGGTGGGCCACAAGCTGGGCGAGTTCGCGCCGACGCGGACGTATCGCGGTCACGCGGCGGATCGGAAAGCCAGGAGATAGGTCATGCAGGTCAGCTCAACAGCAAAGAGACTCAGCATCTCCCCGCAGAAGGCCCGCCTGGTCGTCGACCAGGTGCGTGGCAAGCCGGTCGCCGATGCGCTCGACATTCTGAGCTTCTCCACGAAGAAGGGTGCCGTGCTGGTGCGCAAGGTCCTGGAGTCGGCCATTGCGAACGCGGAGAACAATGAAGGTGCGGACATCGACGAGCTCAGGGTCTCGGAAGTGTTCGTGAACGAAGGGATGACCATGAAGCGCATCAAACCGCGGGCCAAGGGTCGGGCTGATCGCATCTTCAAGCGGTCCAGCCACATCACGGTTACGGTCACGGACGAGTAGGAAGGAGCATGGGTCAGAAAGTAAACCCCACCGGCATCCGGCTGGGCATCGTCAAGGATCACACGTCCGTCTGGTACGCCGACAAGAAGACGTACTCGGAGTACCTGCTGAACGATCTGGAAGTGCGCAACTATCTGCGCAAGCGTCTGTCCCAGGCGTCGATTTCCCGGATCGACATCGCGCGGCCGGCGCAGACAGCGCGTATCACGATACATACGGCGCGACCGGGCATCGTGATCGGCAAGAAAGGCGAAGACGTGGAGCGCCTGCGCCGGGACGTATCGCGGCTCATGGGTGTGCCGGTGCACATCAACATTGAAGAGATCCGAAAGCCAGAGCTGGATGCTTTGCTGGTGGCGCAGAACGTAGCGCAGCAGCTGGAGCGTCGGGTGCAGTTCCGGCGCGCGATGCGGCGGGTGATCCAGAACGCCATGCGACTTGGCGCCGAGGGAATCAAGGTGCGGGTCGCCGGCCGCCTCGGTGGCGCGGAGATCGCCCGTTCCGAGGTGTATCACGAAGGTCGCGTCCCCCTGCACACGCTCCGGGCGGACATCGACTACGCAACCTGGGAGGCCAAGACCACCTACGGGATCCTCGGGATCAAGGTCTGGGTGTTCAAGGGCGAGATCATCGGCGACCAGGAAGAGCAGACAAGCTAGGAACAGACGGAAAAGCAGCGCTAAAGCGTCGTAGTGATCCAGGTGATTCAACGCTGAGCGTGTCCGGGTAAACAGACAGGAACAGACGGAAAAGCAGCGCTAAAGCGTCGTAGTGATCCAGGTGATTCAACGCTGAGCGTGTCCGGAGAAAAAAGTGTTACAACCGAAGCGAACAAAATTCCGAAAGCAGCACAAAGGCCGTAACCGCGGTGTGGCGATCCGTGGCGGCAAGGTGAGCTTCGGCGAGTACGGCCTGAAGGCGGTCGGCCGTGGTCGCATGACGGCGCGTCAGATCGAAGCCGGTCGCCGTGCCATGACGCGCCGCGTCAAGCGGGGCGGCAAGATCTGGATCCGCGTTTTCCCGGATAAGCCGATCACGAAGAAGCCGCTGGAAGTACGTCAGGGCAAGGGTAAGGGTGGCGTCGAGTACTGGGTCTGCCAGATCCAGCCCGGGCGTGTGCTCTACGAGATGGAAGGTGTGACCGAGGACGTCGCTCGCGACGCGTTCCGCCTGGCGGCGGCAAAGCTGCCCTTCAAGACGCAATTCGTCAAACGGACGGTGATGTGACCATGAGTGTCGATGTGAAGGAGCTGAGGGAAAAGAACCTCGAAGAGCTCAACGAGGAGTTGCTGAAGCTGCGCAGGGAGCAGTTCGGTCTGCGCATGCACAAAGCGTCGGGCCAGCTCAGTCAGGTTCATCTGCTCAAGGCGGCCCGTCGCGACATTGCCCGCGTGAAGACGCTGATTCAGGAGAAGCGAAATGGCTGAGGCAGAACAGGCAGGCGCCGTGGCCGAAGAAAAGGTGGCGCGAACAGCGTCGGGCACCGTCGTCAGCAACAGGATGGACAAGACCATCACGGTGCTGATAGAGCGCCGAGTGCAGCACCCGGTGTACGGCAAGATCATCAGGCGGTCCTCCAAGGTGCACGCGCACGACGAGGAGAACGCCTGCGGGATCGGCGACACTGTGACTGTCGAGGAGTGTCGCCCCATTTCGAAAA